>JBBQVO010000114.1:0-10513 GCA_038211505.1 Dehalococcoidia bacterium
GATTCCGCTACGTCGAGGTCGATGGCTGGCCGGGCACACTCGCGCCCGACGACCTGCGCGCCGTCGTCTGCCATTCGGACATGGAGCGCACGGGCTGGTTCGAGTGTTCCGATCCGATGATCAACCGGCTGCACGAGAACGCGGTCTGGAGCATGAAGTCGAACTTTCTCGACGTGCCGACCGACTGCCCGCAGCGCGACGAGCGTCTCGGCTGGACGGGCGATCTCACGGTCTTCTCGCCGAGCGCCTGCTTTCTCTATGACGCCGCTGGCTTTCTCACGTCGTGGCTGGCCGATCTCGCGGCTGATCAAGATGACGCGGGCGTCGTGCCGATCGTCGTGCCGACGCTGCCGGTACGCGACGACTCGCCGCGTTCGCAGGTGCGGTTGTCAATGGCGCAGGCGGTGTGGGGCGATGCGGCGGTCGTCGTGCCTTCGGTGCTGCACGCGCGTTACGGCGACGCCGGCATCATCGAGCAGCAGTACGACAGCATGAGGAGGTGGGTCGACGCCGTCGCCGCGCTCGCTGGTCCGAAGCGGTTGTGGGATCGCGGGTTTCAGTTCGCCGATTGGCTCGATCCGTCGGCGCCGCCGGACCGGCCGCAGCAGGCGATGACGGATCCGCACCTCGTCGCGACGGCGTACTTCTTCCGCGTCGCCGGGTTGCTCAGCGCCGCCGCGACGACGCTCGGGCGGGACGCCGATGCGAAGCGTTACAGCGATCTCGCGCGCGAGATACGTGAGGCGTTCCTCGCCGAGTACGTGGCGCCGAGCGGGCGCGTCGTCAGCGATTCGCAGACGGCGTACGCGCTGGCGATCGTCTTCGATCTGCTCGATACGGCGGAGCAGCGAACGCGCGCCGGGCGGCGACTGGCGTCGCTGGTGTCGCGCAACGGCTATCACGTCGGCGTTGGGTTCGTCGGCACGGCGATCATCTGCGATGCGCTGTGCGCCGTTGGCGAAGAAGAGACAGCGTTCCGGATGCTGATGGAGCGATCATGCCCGTCGTGGCTATATCCGATCACGATGGGCGCGACGACGGTGTGGGAGCGTTGGGACAGCATGCGGCCCGACGGCAGCGTCAACAGCGGCGAGATGACGTCGTTCAACCATTACGCGCTTGGTTCCGTCGTCGACTGGCTGCATCGCCGCGTCGGCGGCCTCGCGCCGCTCTCGCCCGGATACAAACGCTTCGAAGTGCGCCCGCTGATCGGCGTCGGGCTGACGTCGGGGACGGCGCGCCATCGCACACCTTACGGCCTCGCATCGTCATCGTGGCGCGTCGCGGACGGCCGCCTCGAACTCGATGTCGTTGCGCCACCGAACACGACCGCGCGCGTCGTGCCGCCGAACGGCGAGCCGCCGATCGAGATTGCATCCGGCGCGCATCACTGGTCGTGCGCGCTGCCGGCGTAACGCGTGATCCGACGCTACGTCTTCGCCGGATCCGGCGTCGGCGTTGCATCGGGCACGGCGCCGGGGCGGAAGCCGCCCTGCGCCTGCTCCTGCGCCTGCTTGATCGTGACGGCCATCGCGGCGGCGGCGCGCGGGTCGCCCTGGATCTTCGCCATGACGGCGGCGGTCGCGCCGGCCATCAGCTCCTTCTTGTTGTCGTGCAGGAAGTCGGCCGAGGTGCGCTGGCCGCGCGTGTAGCCGTTGATCTCCGGCACGACGAAGCGCGCGAAGAGCTCCCACGATCGCAGCGTCGCTTCCCAGTTCGCCCAGTCGTGCGCGAATCCCAGCACGACACCGAAGCCGCCCGTGACGTCCTGCAGGTTGCGGATCGCCGACACCAGCTCATCGGGCGTGCCGACGACGGCAGCGCCGGCGCCGCTCGCGCCGCGTCCGGTCGTCTGGCCCAGCAGTTCGTCCGCATCGTCGATGTGCGACGCGCCCGGGCGGCCCAGCACGCGCACGTTGTATTCGTTGTGCCAGCGCTGCAAGCCGAGGCGCGCCTCGTTTTCGGCGTCCTTCTTCGATTCGGCGAGGTGCCAGCTCATCAGCACGCGCCAATTCTTGCGGTCGACGGTCTTGCCGTTCTTGGCCGCCGCTTCTTCGGCAAACGACCACTGCGTCGGCAGCGCCTGCAGCCCCTCCGATGATGTCGAGGCGATCGACAGCGCACCGATGCCGTGCTTGCCGGCGATCTGCATGCCCGACGGGCTGATCGATGACGCCGCGGTCATCGGCATGTCTTCTTGCAGCGGCAGGATCTGCAACGCTGCGTCCTTCAGCGTGAACCAGTCTGATTCGACGCTGAACCGCTCTTCACCGCGCAGGAGGCGAATGATCACGCCGAGCGCTTCATCTTGGCGGTCGCGCTGCGTCATCGGATTGATGCCGAGCGTGTGCGCGTCCGACGGCAGCGCGCCGGGGCCGGAGCCGAACATCGCGCGGCCCTTCGTCATGTGATCGAGCTGCACGATGCGCTGCGCGACGTTGAACGGGTGATGGTAGGGCAGCGATACGACGCCCGTGCCAAGCATGATCCGGTTCGTGCGCTGTCCCGCCGCCGCCAGGAACATCTCCGGCGACGCGATCATCTCCCAGCCCGACGAGTGGTGCTCGCCGCACCAGAACTCATCGAGGCCGAGGCGATCGAGATGCGCCGCCAGATCCAGATCGCGCTGGAACTGCAACATCGGATGCTCACCCAGGGGGTGATGCGGCGCCAGGAACGTGCCGAATTTCACTCTGCTCATGTCTATCTCTCCCGTGCCATTCACGTCGTCTGCCTCCGGTGGCTACCGGAGCATTCTTTATAGCCTGTTCAGCGTCTTGATGATCGTGCTCCGCTCGCCGCATCGCAAATCGACCATCGAAGACGTCACTTCGCGTCAAGTGCGACGGCGGCGCGGCCGTCGGACTTGAGGACGCCGAACAGCGTCAGCTTCAGATATTCGTCGAGGAAGGCGTCAGCGTCGTCGCTCGCGAGCGCCGCGACCGTCGCCGCTCCGAGCGCGGCCAGGAACGCGACGCGCGGATTGAACGGGCGGAACGCGTCGTCGTGCATCGCCAGCGACAGGATCTCCGTCGTCTCGTCGACCTGCTTCGTGAAGAGCGCCGCGAGCTGCAACGCGACCTCTGGGAACTCGCGCATCTCGGCGAGGAACGCGAAGATCAGCGGCGCGCGCTCGCGCACCAGCGCCGCCCACATTGAGAGGAAGCGATGAACGCGCTGGAATGCCTGCTCGGGCGAATCGTCGCCGGGCGCTCCGGCCATACGCGCGCGCGCGTCGGCGTTCGCCGCCGTCATCAGCGCCAGCAGCGGCTCGACGACGGCGGCGCGGAACAGCCCTTCTTTGCTGCCGAAGTGCTTAAGCACCAACTTCTCGGAGACGCCCGCCTCGCGGCCGATCTCGAGCGCCGTCGTGCCGCGATACCCGGCGCGCACGAACGCTCCCTGCGCGATTTCCAAGATCTGTTCGCGGCGCTCCGGCGCGGGGATGCGCTGTCGGCGCGTCGGCGCATCGTCCGCGGAAGTTGACCGTGCTGCCATAAGTCAGTTATAACTGACTTACTGATCGGAGTCCACGTAGAATTTCTGATCGCGCCCGAATGCAAAGGTTGCCAGATGAAGATCGTCGTCACGGGCGCGGGCGTCGCCGGCCTCATCTCCGCGCTGTTTCTGGCGCGCGACGGTCACGAGATCGTGCTGCTGGAGCGCGACGCGACGCCGCTGCCGGCCAACCCCGACGAGGCGTTCACCTGGAACCGCCGCGGCGCGCCGCAGGTGCGCCATCCGCACGCCTTTCTGGCGCGGCTGAGGAATCTTCTCCGGGATGATCTGCCGGAGGTGCGGCAGGCGCTGCTCGACGCCGGCGCGCTCGAGGTGGCGTGGGGCGACTTCGCGCCGGATACGCTCGACGATCCGTCGCCGCTGCCCGGTGACGAAGATCTTGCGCTCTTCGCCTGCCGCCGCACGACGTTCGAGTGGGTGCTGCGCCGATGCGCGCTCAGCACCGACCGCGTCGAGCTGCGTGACGGCGTGCGCGTCACGGGCCTGATCACGGCGCCGGGTGCGTCGTCGCCGCCGCAGGTGATCGGCGTTCGCACGTCGGACGGTGACATCTTCGCCGATCTCGTCGTCGACGCCGGCGGCCGCCACTCGACGATGAAGACGCTGCTCGCCGAGATCGGCGTGGACGTGCCGGAAGAGAAACACGACGCAGGCATGGTGTATCTCTCGCGCTTCTATCATCTGCGCGATGGCGAGACGGAGCCCGACAAGCAGGCCTTCAACGGTGGCACGCTGGGCTATCTCGGATACGGCGTCTTTCGCGGCGACAACCGCACATTCTCCGTCACGCTGGCGATCGGCACCGAAGACAAGGAGCTGCGCGCGCTCGCCGGCCCGGCGCGTTTCGATGCCGCCGCGTCGCTGCTCGATGCGGCGCGACCGTGGGTCGACCCCGCGATCTCTGAACCGATTGCCGAAGCGCATGTGATGGCCGGCCTGGTCAATCGCGTCCGCAACCTCGTTGTCGACGGCGCGCCGATCGTGCTCGGCTTCGTCGCCGTCGGCGACTCGCTGATCTGCACGAACCCGCTCTACGGCCGCGGCTGCTCGCTCGGTGCCGTGCAGGCGCGCGCGCTGGCGGCCGCCGTGCGCGCGCACGGCGACGATCTTGCGGCGATCGCGCTGAGTGTGCATGCGGAGGCGCAGGAAGACGTGCTGCCGTGGTATCAGGCGAGCGTGGCGCAGGACGAAGCGAGCCGGCAGGCCCGCGAGGCCGGCAGCGAGGCGGAGACGGCGACGTCGCTGATCATCGAAGGTTTGCTGCCGCTGACGAGAATCGACGCCAAAGTCAGCCGCGCCTTCTTCCGCGCGATCAACCTGCTTTCGACGCCGAACGCACTGATGGCCGACATCGATCTGATGGCGCGCGTGTTCGCCTACTGGCAGGCGCGCGAAAGCCGGCCGCCGGTGCCGCCCGCCGGCCCGACGCGCGCCGAGATGATCGCCGCACTTTCGGCCGTCTAGCGCCGCCGGATCGCGCCACATCACCCTCCTAATTAAGCCCAATGACACGCAGTACGGGAGTGATCGGTTGCGGGGCGCCGTCCGAAGATGATCATGTGCCGCGCCCGTAGTAGACTTGCCGAAACATCGGTCTGGGCCACGGCTGATCGCAGAAGGACATGCGCATGGCGTCTCGGCACACACGCGGGCTGCTGCTCGCAGGCGGCGTCGCCTATCTCGCGGGCAGCTTCCCGACGGCGGATCTCGTTTCGAAGTACGTGTCGCGCCGCAACGGGCACGATGGCGTCATCGATCTGCGCGAAGCCGGCACGAAGAACCCCGGCGCACTGAACGCGGCCAAGGTGTTGGGCACGAAGTGGGGCCTGACGATTCTCGCGGGAGACGTCGCGAAGGGCGCGATCGCCTGCGTGGCGGGGCGGCGAATCGCCGGTGACGACGGCGCCTACGCTGCGGGCATCGGTTCGGTTGTAGGTCACTGTTTCCCGCTGACAAGCGGCTTTCGCGGCGGCAAGGGTGTGGCGACGAGCGCCGGCACGTCGATCGTCTGTTTCCCCGCGTACATGCCGTTCGACCTCGCGCTCGCCGGCGCGACGACGGCGCTTTCGAAGGGCCAGGCGGGCACGGCTACGTACCTGGCATCGGGCGTGTTCACGCTGGCGGCGACGTACTGGTGGCGGAGGCAGAAGACGAATCTCTGGGGACCGAAGGCGACGAAGTGGTTGCCGCGATACGCCGCCGGGACCTCCGGCATCATCGCATTCAAGTTTCTGACGGCGCCGCCGCTGCCCGTCGAGGCGCCGATCGTCGAGTCGTCCGCGGATCCGATCGTGCTCGACAATGTCGAGTCGCCCGCGGATGCGATCGTGCTCGGCGATGACAGTGGAACGGAGTCTGCCGTTGCCTCGTAAATTGCTAGAGAACACGTTCGACTTCGCCAGCCTCTGCTTCGTCTGCGATCCCGCGAACGACGGCGGCATGAAGCAACGCTTCTACTACGACGACGAGATCGACCGCATCGTCGCCGACTTCGTGCCGGCGCCGGCGCTTTCGGGCGCGCCGAACTACACGCACGGCGGCGCCAGCATGGCGGTGCTAGATGACGCGATGGCCTGGGCGATCATCGAGCTCAAGCAGCGGTTCGGCGTCACGCGTAAGTGCGAGGTGGACTTCATCCGTCCCGTGATGATCGGCGGCGCGCACGGTGTGCAGGCGTGGGTCGAATCGTTCGAAGAGCGCTCCCTCGTGGCGCGGGCGGAGATCCGCAATTCCGACGGCAAGCTGTGCGTCGCGTCGAAAGCCACCTATATCGTGTTGACGTTCGAGGAAGCGCAGAACGCGATCGGCGCGGGCGCCGAGAGCGCCGCCTCGTACACGAAAGAAGTCTCATGACGCGCGAGATCGCCATCGTCACGGACTCCGCGGCGATGTTGCCGCGCGCGCTCGCCGAGCGCCACGGGATCATTGTCGCGCCGCTGACGATCATCGTCGACGGGCGGGAGTACCTTGAGGGCGTCGACATCGACGCCGACGAGCTGTACGGCGCGCTCATGCAGGGCGCCGAGGTCGCGACGTCGCAGCCGTCGCCTGGCCGCATCGTCGACTGCTACAAGCAGGCGGTTGATCGCGGCGCGACATCGATCCTGTCCATTCATATCGGCTCCGGCATCTCCGGCGCGATCAACTCCGCGCAGGCGGCCGCCAGCACGTCGCCGATACCGGTGACGATCGTCGATACGGGGCAGGCGTCGTTCGCCGAGGGTCTCTGCGTGCTCGAAGCCGCTGACGCGCTCGCGGCCAGCGCCTCCGTGACCGAAGCGGCAGATCGCGCCCGCGAAGCAGGCGCCGAGACCGGCAGCACGTTCGTCATGAAGGCGCTGGATCTCGCGCTGCGCGGCGGGCGTTTGCGCGAAGCCGCCGACGCGCCCGGTGTGCCGGTGCTAGCGCTGAAGCCGGACGGGATGAAGGTCGTCGGCAACGCCGCGACGCTGGACGAGGCGGTGGCGCTCATGGGCGATCACATTAACGACGCGGCGACGCTTGCGGGCGAGCGGGGGCAGTTGCTGCGCGTTGGCATCGGCAACGGCGCCGCGCCTGAGATCGCCGCCGCTCTGCGTTCACGTGTCGAGGCGATGACCCACATCGAAGAGATCGTCGACTACGCCGTGGGCCCGAGCATGGGTGTGCATCTCGGCATCGGCAACGCCGGCGCCGTCTTCATCGCGCGCCCGATTCAGAAGAGTACGACATGAGCGCGTACCAGTTCGATCTCGTCGTCGTCGGCGCCGGATCCGCCGGCATGGTGGCGGCAGATGTCGCGCCGAAGATGGGGATCAAGGCGGCGATCGTCGAGCGCGCTCGCGTCGGCGGCGATTGCCTGTGGACCGGCTGCGTGCCGAGCAAGGCGCTGATCGCCAGCGCCAGGGCGGCGCAGACGATACGCACCGCCTCCGACTTTGGTCTCACGAACGCGACGGGGGAGATCGACACGACGGACGTGTTCTCGCGCGTCCGGCGCATCCAGCAGGAGATTGCGGCGACCGACGACAACCCGCAGAAGTACGTCGATGCCGGCGTCGAGATCGTGTACGGCGGAGCGAAGCTGCTCGACGGACACACGGTGCAGGTCGGCGAGCGCAAGCTGACGGCGCGGTTCATTCTGTTGGCAACGGGATCGCGCCCGATGTCGCCGGAGATCGCCGGGATCGAGAACGTCGGATATCTGACGAGCGAGACGCTGTTCGAACAGCAGCGCGCGCCGAAATCGCTACTCGTCGTCGGTGGCGGGCCGATCGCGATCGAGATGGCGCAGGCCCATCACCGGCTCGGCGTTCACGTCACGGTGCTGCAGCGCGCCGGTCGCATCCTCGAGAAGGACGAGCCCGAACTCGCCGACAAGCTGCTCGCGCTGCTGCGCGCTGAGGGGCTCACGGTCGAACTCAACGTGAAGCTCGATCGTGCCGAGACTGCGGCCGAGGACCGCGTCCTCCACGGCGCCGTCAACGGCCAGCCTCGCTCGTGGTCCGCCGAGCAGATCCTCGTCGCTGCGGGACGCAAGCCCAACATCGAAGATCTCGGACTCGGGGCCGCTGGCATCGAGACGAACGAACGCGGCGTCGTCGTCGACGAGCATCTGCGGACGGCGTGTGAGTCGGTGTACGCCTGCGGTGACGTGGCGGGGCGCTTTCTCTTCACGCACAGCGCCGCCGCCGAGGCGACGGTCGCGATGCGCAACATGTTCTTCCCCGGCAGCAAGACGGCGCCGGAGCTGATCCCATGGGCGACGTTCACGGAGCCGGAGCTGGCGCACGTCGGCATGACGTCCGAAGAAGCACGAAAGAGGATCGGCGGCGCCGTGAAGGTGTTCCGCTGGTCACTGGCGCACAACGATCGCGCGCGCGCCGAGGCGGCAACTGAAGGAGAAATCGTCGTCGTCACCGACGCGAAGTTCAAGGTGCTCGGCGCGCACATTCTCGCGCCATCGGCCGGCGAGCTGATCGGCCAATGGACGCTGGCAATCGAGAAAGAACATCGTCTGACGCCCGACTTCGGCAACCTCATCCAGGTGTACCCGACGATCTCAACCGCATTCTCGCAACTCGCCGGTGAAGCGACGTACGCCCAGCTCGGCAAACCATTCCTCCAGACCGTCCGTAAACTCTACGGCCGCTTCCACAGCTAATCCGATGCACAGCTGCCTGAGATCGAACGCATTTCGGCGCCGTGCCGCGCGTTAGCGCCATACCACGCCGATCGCACATACTCACGTCATGCCACAAGAACCGCCGGCGGCGCAGTTGATGCGCCTGATCAACGGATACCAGGTGTCGCAGGCGCTGCACGTCGCGGCGACGCTCGGCGTCGCTGATCGAATGAACGACGGCGCGATCGCGATCGACGATCTCGCATCGGCCGTCGGCGCGAATCCGCGCTCGCTCTATCGTGTGATGCGCGCGTTGGCGGCGGCCGGCGTCTTCGCTGAAGACGACATGCGCCGCTTCTCGCTGACGGAGCTCGGGCAGGTGCTGCGCGCCGATCATCCGCTGTCCCCGGCGGCATGGGCGATCAACATCGGGCAGCACTACTTCTGGGAGACGTGGGGACACCTTCTTGACGGCGTCCGCAGCGGCGAGCATCCGTTTCGCGCGCGGTACGGCACGGATGTCTGGACGTATCGCGCCGGACTGCCGGACGAGAGCGCCGTCTTCGATGCTGCGATGACGGCGCTGTCACGCATGTCGAGCGCGGCGACGATCGCCGCGTACGACTTCAGCCGCTACGCCCGCATCGTCGATGTCGGCGGCGGGCGCGGCGCATTTCTGGCGGCGGTGCTCGCGGCGAATGCCGGCGTCCGCGGCGTCGTATTCGATCAGCCGCACGTCGTCGATGGCGCGCCCGCAACGCTGGCAGATGCGGGCGTTGCCGACCGCTGCGAGTCCGTTGGCGGTGACATGTTCGCCTCGGTTCCTGCCGGCGCCGACGCGTACGTCATGCGCCACGTCCTGCACGACTGGGAGGACGATGAGTGTCGGGCGATCTTGCGCGTCGTGCGCGCGGCGATTCCGGCGAGCGGACGGCTGCTGATCCTCGACCAACTCATCGCGCCGCCGAACAGCGGCATGCAGACGAAGTTCTCCGATCTCAACATGCTTGTGATGGCCGGCGGCGAGGAGCGCACGGAGGCCGAGTTCGCCGCGCTGTTCGCGGCGTCCGGCTTCAAGCTGACGAGCGTCACCCGCACCGCCAGCCCGACTTGCGTGATCGAGGCTGCGTTGGCGTAGTGCGACGCCGATCAGCGGGTCAGCGATCGGCAGCCGTCGTCGCATCGACGCGGGCAGCCGGCGCGTCACGAGCCGCGACGAGATGCTCGACAGCCGTGACTTCATCGGCCATGCGCTGATCCCACGTGCGAAAGTTGGCGCGCGCGTACGCGTCGGCTGCGCTCGCGAGGCGGGTTCGTTGGGGCGAGTCGTTGGCGAGCGTGACGATGAGATCGGCGAGGCGATCTTCGAGCGTCTTCACGAAACCCGATCGGTTCGAGTTATCGACGAGGCGGCCGGTCTGTTGATCGATGATCAGCTTGCGCGTATCGCCGGCGTCGACGGCGACGATGCACATGCCGCACGTCATCGCTTCGAGCAACGGATTGCCGACGTTCGACAGATCGGCGATCGCGAGAAAGACGTCGGCGGCGTGCATGTATCGCATGACGTCGTCCTGCGCCACGGCGCCGGCGAAGCGCACGTGCGGGGCGACGCCGAGATCGCGCGCCAGCGCCTCAAGTCGCGCCCGCTCTTCGCCGTCACCGACGACTAGCAGCAGCGCGTTCGGCAGCCACGATCGAATCTTCGGCAGCGGGCGGATCGCCCGATCGACCCGTTTCCACGTGGCGAGCCGCGACGCCGTCAGTAACACGAACGCACCGTCTTCGATGCCGATGCTCGCCCGCGCCGTCATACGCTCAGCGTCCGACGCCGGATGGAGGCGATTGAGATCCAGGCCGTTGCGCCAGAACTTCGTGCGCCCGCGCGAC
>JBBQVO010000115.1:0-10501 GCA_038211505.1 Dehalococcoidia bacterium
GGCCGCGACGCCGATCGCCACCCGCGAAGTCGCAGCGTCACGCAAGGCGTCGCCTCCAAGGCCGACGCCGGCGTTGGCCAGCGCAAAGATCGGCACTATGAGGAGCCCCGTCCACGGATGCAGCGCGCGTTCGGTGCGCTCCAGCGCTCGCTCGCGGTCGTCCGCACTCGCTCGTGCGATGCGCCAGTCCGGCAGCGCGAACGCGAGCGCCACGCCGGCGATCGTCGGATGCACGCCGGACTCGTACGTCGCTATCCAAACGAGCACGCCGGTCGCAGCGTAGGCGGCGACGTGATGCACGCGCGTCCGCCCCAATATGACGATGAGGCCGAGCAACGCGATCGCGACCAACAGCCACGCGATCGATACGCCGTCCGCATAGAACACGGCGATTACAGCGATCGCACCGATGTCGTCGACGATTGCCAGCGCCAGCAGAAACACCTTGAGTGATAGCGGAACGCGCGAACCCAGCAGCGACAACACGCCGACAGCGAACGCGATATCGGTCGCCATCGGGATGCCCCAGCCGCCAGTGCCGTCTCGGCCAGCGTTGAATGTGAGAAAGATCAACGCCGGCACGATCATCCCGCCCGCCGCCGCCGCCACCGGCAGCGCGGCGTTGCGTCGATCCGACAGCTCGCCGCGCACGAGCTCGCGGCGGATCTCCAGTCCGACGACGAAGAAGAACACCGCCATCAACGCGTCGTTGACCCAACCGACGAGCGTTTCATCAATCGCGCGAGCGCCGATACCAACCGACAGCGCCCGCGACCAGACGTCGACATACGTCGTGCCCGGCAGATTCGCCCAGACAAGCGCCGCCGCCGCAGCGAACAGCAGCAAGACCCCGCCGGCTGTCTCCGTCCGCAAGAACTGCTGTATGGGACCCAACACCCGCTTCGGAATCGCCGCCGCCACGGATGCGGCGCGAGAAGCAGCGTCCATTCGCCACCTCCTTCGCAGCGGCGTTACAGAGCGTGGAGATGAGGTCGTAGAGACGTACCTTCAGGTCCGTCCGTCGTCGGTATCGACGGCCGCCGCGCCAACCGACGACAAACCCCAGCATCAGAGATGCGTCGTCAACCCACCATCGACGAACATAACCTGGCCGCTGATATAGCCGCATGAGTCGGACGCGAGATACACCGCCAGCGGCCCGAGTTCGTCGGCAAAGCCCGCACGCTTCATCGGCACAAATCGCACCGTCTGATTCGCCGCCGGATCGGGATTGCCGATTGCCGCCGAATGCTCCATCCATCCCTGCGCGATCGCGTTGACGGTGATCTTGTGCGGCCCCCACTCGGTCGCCAGCGCGCGCGTCAGGTTGAGGACGCCCGCCTGCGCCGCGCAGTAGGCGGCCGCGTTGGCGATCGCCCGCTCGCCCAGCACAGAGGTAACGTTGATGATACGGCCGCCCGTCTCCTGCTTCAGCATCTCCTTGCCGGCGGCGCGGCAGCCGTGGAAGGTTCCGGCAAGGTTCACCTGCATCACCTTGTTCCACTCGACGTCGGTCGTAGACTCGGCGGCCTTGCCAAGAAAGAGATCGGGCGCGTTGATGAGAATGTCGATGCCACCGAGATCCTTCGCCACCTGGCGCACCATCACCTGCACGCCGGCGCCCAGCGTCACGTCCGTCGCCACCGTCGACGACTTGCGGCCCATCTTCGTCAGCTCTTGCTGGACACGCTTCGTGCGCATGATCTCGTCGCCATCGTTCGACGTCGACGACACCGTCACATCAGCCCCCGCCTCGCCCAGCGCCAGCGCGATAGCCCTCCCCGCCGCGCCACCGGCGCCGATCACCAGCGCCCGCTTCCCGGAGAGATCGAATGCGTCGAGCCCGGAGCGCACGTCGCCCCATTCGTTTTTCATCGGGCGCGATCCACCGACGGCTCGGCGTCGTAGATTTGGATCGCCGGCGCGCCGTCGGCCAGTTTGCTCGCGTCTCGCACGAAATGGCCTGATGCTGGCACAGCGAAATGCGCCGTCACCGCGTCGCGATCACGCCACGTCTCGAAGAAGAAGAGCCTCAGCGGATTCTCGGCGTCGATGTGCACATCGTGCGAGAGGCAGCCGTCCTCGGCGCGCGAACGCCGCACGTGCTCCAGACTGACCGCACGCAACTCGTCGAGCGTCTCAGGCCGCGCGAGAATGCTACCGGTGATGATGATCACGCATTCGCCTTTCGCAGCGTCATCCTAAAACGCGACTTCCGGCGCGAAGCCCATCGGCGCCAGGCCTCCCGCAAGTCCGCCGCCGTCGATCACAAATCCCTGGCCGGTCACGTAGCTCGATGCGTCCGACGCGAGATAGATCGCCAGCGGCCCCAGCTCCCACGCCTCGCCGAGCCGCTGCGCCGGCAGATATCGCCCGCGTGTCTGCGCGAAGATCGCCGCTTGCTCGTTGTGCGCCGGCGACTGCTGCACGAATCCAGGAATGATGCAGTTGACGCGAACGTTGTGCTTCTGGAGCATCGCCGAAAGCGACTTCGTGAGCGCGATGACGCCCGCCTTCGCGGCGCCGTAGCCGAAGCTCATCGGATACGCCCGCATCGCCGTGCCCGACGCGACGTTGATGATCGAGCCGCCGTGCCCCTGCGTGGCCATCACCTTCGATGCCGCGCGGGCGCAGTAGAACGCGCTCGATAGGTTCACATCGAGCGTGTCGTGCCAGTCGTCGTCATCGACGTCCCATAGCTCGGCGTTCGCGCCGCGCATGTCGCCGATGCCGGCGTTCGAGAGCATGATGTCGAGCTTGCCGTACTCGTCGACCGCGCGCTGGATCAGAGCATCGCACTGCGACGAATCGCGCACGTCCGTCGGCTGCGCCACTGCTCGTCGGCCGAGCGCCTCGATGTCAGCTTTCGTGCGATCAATCTGCTCGGCGGTTCGCGCCGCGCAGACGACGTCGGCGCCGGCGTCCGCGAGCGCGAGCGCCATCTGCCGCCCGAGCCCGCGCCCCGCGCCGGTCACGATCGCCACCTTGCCATCCAGCCGCAGCCGCTCCAGCGCCATCGGAGTCCTCCGTCGCCAGTGTAGTAGACGGCGTACAAACGAACACGCGACATCTACCCACTCGCACGCCCACGGAGCGCCGCACGTGGCACGGCCGCCCCGGCCGTGGTACCGCGATAACCCATCCTGATTTCTCGATCCCGCGCACCCGTGTTGCCGGCCGCGGATCATAGATATGCTGGCGCGACACGATCAGCCGTACGACCGTCGAGGGAGCACCGCCATGTCTGACTATTCGTTCGAGCGCGAATCGCGTACGCCGTTTTCGGAGTGCTACACGATCGAAGAGAACGGCGATGTCGTCGGCCGCGCGGACCTGCACTTCACGCCGTCGAGCATCGTCTACGCGACGCTGTGCGTACCGCAGGACTTCGACGAAGCCGAGATCCAGGATCTGATCGGCGAGATCGACGAGCGGCTCGTGCTCTCGACGGACGCGTATCGCGATGATTTCGTCGTCACGGTCTGGCGCGGCACGCAGGCCGGCGTCTACTCCGAAGACGCCGACGAGGGAGAGCTCGACGACGGCGAAGACAACGGCTCGAACGGCCACGCTCCGATCGGCTGACAGCTACGCCGTCGACCAGCGAATGGACACCATACGTGGTCATTGAGAGCCAACACGTCGCGCCCGTATCGTCACCCGCCCCACCGACCGAAGCGCCCGCGCGGCAGCGCAAGCCTGACTGGCTGAGGGTGCGATTCCCCGCCGGCGAACGCTATCAGCATCTCAAGTCGATCATGCGCGACGAGAATCTGCATACGATCTGCGAGGACGCGCGCTGCCCGAATATCGGCGAGTGCTGGAACGCCGGCACCGCCACGTTCATGATCCTCGGCGACATATGCACGCGATCGTGCGGCTTCTGCTCCGTCACGACCGGCCGCCCGCACGCGCTCGACCTCCTCGAACCACATCGGCTCGCGTCCGCCGTCGCCGCCCTCGGCCTCGACTACGTCGTCATCACGTCGGTCAACCGCGACGATCTCGAGTCCGGCGGCGCCGAGATCTTCGCCGCTTGCATCAGGGCGATCCGCCGGCGCGATCCGTCGGTGCGCGTCGAGGTGCTGATCCCCGACTTCAAGGGCAACTGGAACGCCCTCGCGACCGTCGTCGACGCAGGGCCGTTCGTACTCAACCACAACATCGAGACGGCCGCCCGCCTTTATCCGACCGTCCGGCCGCAAGCGCGATACGAGCGATCGATGGAACTGATCCAATGCGCGAAAGCGCTCGCGCCCGACATGCTCACCAAGTCCGGCTTCATGGTCGGCCTCGGCGAGACGGACGACGAGATCCGCACGATCATGCGCGATCTGCGTCACCACGACTGCGACATCGTCACGATCGGCCAGTATCTGCAGCCGACGCTGAAACATTTGGCGGTGCAGCGCGTCTACGATCCGTCCGAATACGAGGCGTTTCGCGCCTATGGCCGCGACCTGGGTTTCACACACGTCGAAGCCGGCCCGCTCGTTCGCTCGTCGTATCACGCCGAAGAGCAGACCGGCGTCTCACCGCGCTCAGCGCGTCTTGCCGATATTCCGTTGAGGGAGATCCAGCGTGCCTGAGTACGATCTCGCGATCATCGGCGGCGGCCCCGGCGGCTACGTCGCGGCGATCCGCGCGGCGCAGCTGCGCCAGCGCGTGGTCTTGATCGAGAAGGAGCGCGTCGGCGGCCTCTGCCTCAACTGGGGCTGCATCCCGAGCAAGGCGCTGCTCTGGAACGCCGAGGTCGTCGAGCTCGTGCGCGACGCCGCAACCTACGGCATCGCCTTCGACAACCTGCGCGTCGATATGGGCGCTGCAATCGACCGCAGCCGGCTGATCGTCGATCAGATGGTCAAGGGTGTTGAGTTCCTCCTCAAGAAGAACGGCGTCACGACGATCATCGGCGAGGCCACATTCGTATCATCGACGTCGCTTTCCGTCACCGGCGTCGACGGCACGATCGACGCAACAAACATCATCATCGCCACCGGCGCCCGTCCGCGCGCGAACCCCGGCCTCGAGACCGACGGCGTGGTCATCATCGACAGCCGAGGCGCGCTCGCGCTACGCGAACAACCGGAGAGCGTTGTGATCATCGGCGGCGGCCCGATCGGCGTCGAGTTCGCGACATTCTGGCGCGCTTACGGCGTCGACGTCACGATCGTCGAAGCGCTTGAGCATCTGCTGCCGCTTGAGGACGAAGAGATTGGCGTCCAACTCGAACGTTCCTTTAAGAAGCGCGGCATCAAATTCATCACCGGCGCGTCCGGCGCGAGCGTTGCCGCGAGGAACGGTCGCGCCACCGTGAGTCTCACGGTCAGCGACAAAACGCGCGAGCTCGACGCCGACAGGGCGCTGATCGGCATCGGCTTTCAGGCTAACGTCGACGCGCTCGCGCTCGACAAGGTCGGCGTGCAGATGGCCGGGAATTTCGTGAATGTCGATGCGCAGCTGAAGACTGCCGCCGATCACGTCTACGCCATCGGCGACGCCACCGGCATTCTCAATATGGCGCATGTCGCGTCGGCGATGGGCGTGATGCTCGTCGAGCGGCTCTGCGGCGTCGAAACGCGCGATCTCGTCTACGCGAACATGCCGCGTGCGACATACTGCCATCCCGAAGTCGCGAGCATCGGCCTCACCGAGAAGCAAGCGCGGGCCGCCGGCCACGACGTGAAGATCGGCAAGTTTCCTGTGCGCGCCAACGGCCGCGCGAAGGGCATCAACCAGACGGACGGCCTGATCAAGATCGTCGCCGACGCCGCGACCAACGCCACGCTCGGCGTCCACATGATCGGCCCGATGGTGACAGAGTCACTGGCCGAAGCATCGCTCGGTATCACGATGCAGGCGACGCCGCGCGAACTCGGCTGGACCATCGCCGCACACCCGACGCTCGCCGAGGCAGTGAAGGAAGCAGCGCTCGCGGTCGGCGGCGAAGCGATCCACATCGTGAACGACTAGACAACGAGCAACGCCGACTATCCGCGCATCGCCATCTTCGGCAGCGACTCCAGATACGTATGAATCGCCGTCGCCGCGCGACGTCCGTCGGCCAGCGCCGTCACGACGAGATCGGCGCCGTTGACGTTATCGCCGCCGGCGAAGACGCCCGGGCGGCTCGTCATGAACGTCTCGGGATGCACTTCGACGAGATTCCAGCGGTTCGTCGACACGCCCGGCGCCGCATCTTTGATAATCGGGTCGGCGTTGTAGCCGATCGCGATCGCCACCGTGTCCGCCGGGATCACGAACTCCGAATGCGGCACCGGGATCGGCCGCCGCCGCCCCGAGTCATCCGGCTCGCCCAGCTCCATGCGCTGGCACTCCACGCCCGTCACGTTGCTTTCGTCGTCGCCGGTGAAGCGCAGCGGGATCGTCAGGAACTGAAACTGCACGCCTTCCTGACGCGCGTGCTGGCGCTCTTCTTCGCGGCCGAGCATCTCCGTCTCCGTGCGCCGGTAGATGCACGTCACACGTTCCGCGCCGATGCGGATGGCGGTGCGCACGCAATCCATCGACGTATCGCCACCGCCAATCACGACGAAGTCGTCGCCGATGTTCAGTGGCTCGCGCATGTCCGCCGGCAACTGCTCCGGACGCAGGTTGCCGCGCACGAGGAACTCCGTCGCCGCGAAGATGCCGCGATACTCCTCGCCCGTGATCGCGAGTTTGCCGCCGAGGCCGGCTCCGGTGCCGACGAACACCGCATCGAACCCCTGTGCGAACAGATCGTCGATCGTAACGTCCTTGCCGATCCACGTGTTCCCGACGAAGCCGACGCCCAGTCGATCGAGATACTTCAGTTTGTCCTGCAACACTTCTTTGCTGAGTTTGAAGTTCGGGATGCCGTACAGCAGGATGCCGCCCGGCTCCGGCCACGCGTCATACATCGTCGCGTTGTGCCCGAGCTTCGCCAGCTCCTCCGCGACCGCCATCCCCGCCGGCCCTGCGCCGACGACGGCGATTCGACAGCCGGTCGCGGCCGGTAGCACCGGCAGCGGGATGCCGAAGTTCTTGCGCTGATAGTCCGTGACAAACGCCTCAAGCTTGCCGATCGATACCGGTGGCTCCTGATGGGAGTCGGGACGGATCGCGAACGCCACGACGCATTCGCCCTCGCACAGCCGCTCCTGGGGACAGAGACGGCCGCACAGCTCGGGCAGATTGCTCGTCTCGCGGAACGTGTCCGCGGCGCCGTTCACGTCGCCGATCTCGAGGAGTTTGAACGCGCCAGGAATATCGTTGTGTACCGGGCACGCCTGCTGGCAGGGCGCCGTCGGGCACTGGATGCAGCGCATCGCCTCGACTTTCGCAGCTTCGATGTCGAAGCCGAGGAAGACCTCATCGAAATTCTTCTTGCGGAGTTCCGGATCCTGCTTGTGGATCGGCACCCGGGAGATGGCGAGGCGGCGTTGAATGTCCGTTTCTCTGGCCATGGCACCTGTCGTCTCTACACCGCCGAAACCCGATCCGGCGAGGTACACCAAGTCTAGGCTCGTGCCGGCCGGATGTAAATGGCAGTGCGAACGCTGTTTCGGGCTCGCGACGTGCCGTGGCGGGCGAGGCTACTGCGTCGGCGCGTCCGAAAACGCCGCGCGCAGGAAGTTGACGATGTTCCAGATATCGGTGTCGGAGAAGGCCTTCCTGAACGCAGGCATGGCAGACCCGGGATAGCCGTTGGCGACGAACGAGAAGAACTGCGGATCCGTGTGCAGCGGCGTATGTTGACGAAAATCCGTCGGCGAGGGGCTAAGGCTCGCCGCCGATGGCCCGTCGCCGCGGCCGTCGATGCCGTGGCAGACGATGCAGTTGTTCTGAAACAGCGTCTTGCCGGCCGCCACAGAGTCCGCCGTCGGCGGCACCGGGTTGCCCACCCGCTGATTCCCCTGCCCGGTGTGCGAATGTACGCCGAACGCGAGCACCGCGCCGCTCAGCATCAACGCCGTCGCGATCGCCACGCCGATCCGGTACCCGGGCTGCCGCAGCCAGCGCAGCTGCTCGCGATAGAGAATGATCGCCGCACCGGCGAGAGCGAGCATGGCACCGGCAACTTCGTTCCAGTTGAACACCGTGAACGGCAGATCGAAGTTTCCACCCTGATTGGCGGTCGTCGACGCCGCCGCCTTGCCGACGGGCAGCACGAACGCATGCGTCGCATCGTCCGCATCCGACCGCTTCACAGTCACGTCGGTGCGCCAGTTGCCGGGCTGCGAGAAGTACGCGCCCGCGCCGCGATAGTCACCCGGCGAGAACCTGATCAGGATCAGTTCCGATGGCCCGACGGCCCCTGGCACATCGTCGTAGTTGAACCGCAGGCGCGCCTCCGTCACCGTCGTGCTCGGCGTGCCGTCGGCGTTCTGGATCGTCAGGTCGTACTGATTGACGCCAACGCGATTCGGCGTGACATCGAGTGTCAGTTTGAGGTCGCCCTGCGTCGCCGCCTGGTCGAACTTCGTCGCCTTCGTCTGTGATGCCTGCTGCTGCGCGACTTCACCCTTCGCCGTCGCCGCCTGGCTGAGCACAGCGACGGATGCGAACACGGCGATCACCAGCGCCGCTTCGATCGCTGCCGTGATCGGCAGCAGCCGCTGCAACGACGCGAGCTGCCGCGACCACCCAGACTGCGCGTCCTCTGACCCGCTGCCGCCCCGCTGGTACAGGCCGTCGATCACCGACACGAGCCGCGGCTTCAGCACGAACGCGTTGACCCCGGCGATGGCGAGCAAAGGCGCGAGCAGCGCCAGCTTCGCGAGCAGCACCTTGCCGTACGTCGTGTGGACCATCGCGTCGGGATTGGGGATCTGGGTGAGGCCGTTGAACGTGCCCGTCGCGAGGATCGCGATCACGCTGATGCCGGCGACGATCGAGAATCGATCCGCCGCGTTCGCCAGGTACAGGAAGCGCTGCGTATCGTCGTCGAACTGCCAGCGCAGCCAACGGATAAGCGTCGGAAGCATGACAAGCGCGCCGAGCCACGTCGACGAAGCAACCAGATGCACGAAGTCCGACCCGACGGCCCAGAACTGACCCTTGCCCACCGCCGCGTGGCTCACGAGCGAATACATCAGCATCGCGCCCGCGCTCGCACCGAGCAGCGTGGCCAGTCCGATGTTCCGGAGGCGTTTCGTACGGCCGAGATAGAGCAGATCGGCGCCTGCTAGCGCGACTGCCAGCAGGATCAGCTCGAAGCCGCGGTATCGCCCGGTGCGCAGCGTTGTCAGGTACTCCCACAACGTCGTCGACGTCTGAAATCGATTGACAGTCAGTAAGATCAGCACCGCCGACGTGATGAACGACAGCGGCAGCAGGACGTGTGCAAGATTGATCACCCAGCGCTCGGCTGCGTCGATCGCCCGATGGTAGTCGGCATCTTCAAGGAACGACGCCGCCGGGCGCACCACGGCGAGCAAGAAGAACGCCGCGCCAGCCACTATCGCAAGTGAGATCAGCGCGATCCACTTCAAGGCGACATCAGTGTTGTTCGGCAGGAGTCCGCCGCCATTCGTCTCGGACTGCGCATTGTCGAACGAGACACCGGCCGGAAACGTGCCGTCGGAGTTGAGCACGATGAACGGGTACGAGCCGGCATAGTTGTGCCCGTCGACGTGAGAGACGTTGCTCCAGCGGACGAAGTAGAGGCCGGGATCGAGCGTCTTCACGCCGACGGACGCGAAGGTGTCGTCTTTGCTGTCAAACGTCGTCTGGTTGTCGTCGACGCGCGTCTTCTTGTCATCGGTGACCTGGATCTGCGTCAGATCTGGTTCGATCGCCTCGCTAAAGTAGAGGATGATCCGCGATGGTGGACGCTTGAGCGTATCGTTGTTCGCGGGATTCGCCCGCACGAGCGACGCGTGGGCGTACGCCGTGCCCGCCAAGAACGGCGCGCCAACGAACCCCGCGACAACGAGCGCCAGCAACGCAACAAGCGCGCCGGCGCGGCGACTAACCACTACGTCCGACGATTGTCATCTACACCGCTCCAAAAACAATACGTCGAACCGTCTCGCCCGGCCTCATCGGCGTCGCCGCGTGAAGGCCTGCCACGCGCCAAACCCGATCACAGCGCCCGCAACGACCGCCACGATCACAATGATGATCGCCGTCGTATTGCTGCCGCCGTCGCTGGTCGAACTGCCCGCCACGGCGGTGGCGCTCGCCGCGGTCGTGGCTGGCGCGCGCGTACCGACGGACTGCGTTCCTGCGCGAGCCGGCGTCGACGTGCCTGAGGCAACTGTGCCCACCACCGTCGTGCTCGCAGACGGTGACGTGTCGGCGCCGGGCGTCTCCTCCTCGGCGCCGATCAACGCCAATTGCCGATCGTTGTCGAGATCGACTGCATTCGGCTGTGATCCGACATAGAACGAGAATGCTCCCGTCGCCGGATCGCCGTCAGCATCCGAGGTGTTCTTCCAGTTCACCACGTACCGCCCCGCCGCGAGCCCCGGTGATAAGGGCACCGATAACACGCTCCGATTCGCCTCATCGATCG
>JBBQVO010000116.1:0-10347 GCA_038211505.1 Dehalococcoidia bacterium
GCTATCGCTCGATGATCTCGGCGATCGCCTGGCGTCACGCCTCGTCGACCACGCCGTCTGCACCGCCATCGTGCTAGGCGAGCCGCAGCGTGACGACGCGCCACCCCGCCGCGCATCCCGCAAACGAGCCCGCTAGCCTACGGCGACGCTTAGGCTGACCCCACCACTGTCATTCTGAGCGCCGCTGTCATTCTGAGCGCAGCGAAGAATCTCTTCGGTGGCGACGCGAATGCAGTCCCACAGGCCCCGCTCGCAATCGGTTGTTTGGAGCCAATTGCGGAGAGATTCTTCGCTGCGCTCAGAATGACATTCGTGTCCGCGGCGTTGCGGTCTACGTGCCGCTACACATGCAACGTCTTCCAGCGCCCCTGCGCGAACCGCCGCAGGATCAACGCCGCGCGCACCCAGTTCTCCGCCACCGCCGCCATCCACGCGAACGGCGCGGTCAGCCCGAAGCCGATGACGAGCAGCGCCGCGAGCGGCACCCGGATGCCCCACACCGTGAAGGTCGTCGTCCCCAGCACGAATCGCACGTCGCCCGCGCCCCGCAGCGCGCCCGAGAGCGACGCATGCACCCCCATCGCCGGCATCGCGAACGCGAAGACGCGCAGCAACTTCGCGCCTGTATCGACGACGGCGGGGTCGTCGACAAAGAGCCGTACGATATGCGGCGCGAAGATGAACTGCAGCACGGCCATCGTGCAGAGCGCACAGAACGCGAAGAATCGCACGCGCTTCGCCACCGTCTCGGCGATGTCCGGCCGGCCGGCGCCCATGTACTGCCCGACGAGCGCCGTCGCCGCCGTGCCGAGCGCGAAACCCGGCAGGATCGCGATCTCCAGCGACCGTAGCGCCAGCGAGTGCGCCGCCAGCTGATCCGTGCCGAGGCGCGCTACGATGCGCGTGTAGATGAGAAACGCGATGATGAACTGGCCCTCCTCGAGGCCGACGGGCAATCCGATGCGCGCCAGCCGCCGGAACGACGCGCGCGAGATGTGGAGGATGCGCCGAAGATCCATGCGCACAGGCGCCGCGCCGCTCGCGGCCAGCAGCAGCGCCAAAACACCGCCGGTGGTGCCGGCGGTCGCGTAGCCGGTGCCAGACGCGCGCACACCGAGATCGGCGATCGAGCCGTTGATCAGCGTGAAGGTGACGACGGCGTTGACGAGGTTGACGATGACGAGGATGATCATCGGCATCCACGTGTTGCCCATGCCGCGCAGCGATCCGCTGACGGCGTAGAGCGCCATCAGCATCGGGAAGCCGAGGCAGCCGGCGCGCAGATACTCGACGCCGAGCGGGGCGACGTCCGGCTTGGCGCCCATCGCCCGCATCAGCCACGGCGCCGCGGCGAAGACCACGATCGTGCAGAGCAGCCCCCACAGCAGCGCACCGACGATCGCCGTGTGCAGCGCGGCCTGAACGCGCGATCGATCGCCTGCGCCGATGTCACGCGCGACGACGGCAGTCGATCCGACATCGAACGCCAGCGCGCCGGCCAGCGGGATCCAGAAGAGCAGCGCGCCGATGCCGACAGCAGCGAGCCCGTCGGCGCCCACGTAGTGACCGACCAGCGCCGCATCAACAGCGCTGAGCACCGAGATCGAGAGCCGCTCGACGACGACCGGCCAGGCAAGTTTGAGAATCGTCCGCGAGATCCGCCGCCCGCTGACGTCGAGCGTCGTGGGCGGCGCCGGGGGAGTGGGTGCGGGACGCGTTTCGACGTTGGCAGCCACACACCCTCGCATGGCTGCCAAAACGCAGGTCAGCCTTCAGACGTCGGACATCACGGTTGATGCGATACGTCAGCGTAGCATGGTCGCAGTCGAACTTAGGGCGAGGATGACGGGACTGGCGACGGCGTTTGAGAAGCCTGCAGCGCCGGTGCGATGGCCTGTGTTGAAGATGCAATCGCCGCCGGGGTGGCGCTCGCGGTCGTCGTTCGCGTCGCGGTCGGTGGCGCCGGTGTCGCCGTTGCCGTCGGCGTCAGGGTTTCAGTCGCAGTCGGTGTCATTGTGAGCGTCGCCGTGCCCATCACTTGCGTCGCCGGGACTTCGATGCTGAACGTGATCGCGTTCGGATCCGGCGCTGGCGTATCGGTTGGCGTCGCGAATGCGGCGGCGGCGGCCTCCAGATTGGCGACCAGGTTCGGATCCGCCGGCTCGTTCTGCGACGTGTGATCGACCGCGTTCTTGTCGGCCTCGATAATGTCGGGGTTCTCCGGTTGCGCCTGCGGGTTAAACTCGCGCGGCACGTGATGCGGCGTCAGCTTGATCCGTTGCTCCTTGCCGCGGCCGTAGTTGGCGGAGACGTACGATTGCCCGGACTGCGGCACGCCGTCGCCCTTCCCGATGTCATCGAAGGCGATCGGCAACGACTGCGTGAAGTAGTGCCCCGGATCGGTGCGCTCCACCTGGAAGTGCAGGTGCGGCCCCGGCCCGCCGTCGCCGTCCGAGCACGTGAACCCGGTCTCGCCCGAGATCGCGATCGGATCGCCCTGCGCGATCATGTCCCCCGCCTTCACAAGCACCGACTCACTCGCGAGGTGCAGGTAGAGGCCCGACGTGCCATCGCCGTGGTCGACGACGACGTAGTTCGCCGAAGCTGAGTACTGGTGGCCGCAGCCACCGGCGTTCGAGTCCTGGCGCACCATCACGACCTTGCCGCCGCGCGCGGCGACCACCGTCTCGTACACGAGGTCGAAGTCGAATGCGTAGGCCGCTTCGCCGTTGTGTGTGAAGGTCGTCTCTTCGCCCTGTGAGACGCCATGAATCTCGCCGCCGGCCCAGGGCATCAAGTACCCCTGAGGAGCAGGAAACGCCGGTTTATCGGCCGGCGGCTTGCCGGCAGCGCCGATGCCAGGCACGATCGCCGCGAGGAACGTGATGCCGACGGTGAATGCGGAGACGAGGAATGCCAATCGTTGTCCTTCCCGGAGTCACGGGTCGTCGTTGGTTACTTCGGCAGCGGGCTCTACGTACTGTAACGGCCGCTGCAAGAGATTCCTAGCTAAGACGTATCAAAAACTTCCCAAAGTAGTACGTTACCGTCAACTTATCGGGGTATTGCGAACCTGCGACACGACATAACAATCGTTACGGATCGTCGCTAAGCCTCGCCGACGGACGCGGGCCTGGCGGCAGGAACGAACCGTCGGCCTCCCGCAGCATCGGCACGATCTCGACGATCGCATCACGATTCAGCGCGCCGTAGATGTGCGGGTAGATCTTCGCGTCGTCCTCGTAGCGGACCTCCGCGGCGACGCTCGCCGTATCGATGACGAGCGCGACGTACATGCGGCGGTAATCGCGGTAGTGCCGGTTCGCCGTTGCCGCGACGTTGTCCGCGCCGTCGGTGCAGTGAATGAAGCCGTCGTCGGCGAACGACTCCGGCGTGTACGGCGCATCGCGGTCGGTATCGCGGTAGTACTCAGCGGCGACGAGGTGATACGTCGTGTCCGTCATGGCACTTCCACCCCGGCAAGCACGCGCGCCACGATGCCGTCGGCCGTCATCTCTTCCGCCTCAGCCTCATACGTGACGACGATGCGATGCCGCAGCACGTCGAGCGCGACGGCCTTGACGTCGTCCGGCTCCACGAATCCGCGACCGTTGACGAAGGCGTGCGCCCGCGCCGCCTGCGCGAGAAAGATGCTCGCCCGTGGCGACGCGCCGAACGCGATCAGCGGCTTCAATTCCGGCATCCGATACGACTCCGGCTCACGCGTCGCATAGATCAGATGCACGATGTAGTCTCGCAGCCGTCCGTCCATGTGCACATCGGCGAGCGCCGCCGATGCGACGACGATCGCCTCTGGCGTCACGACCTGCGTGATCGCCGGGCGCTCGCCGGGCACGACGAACCGGTCGAGGATACGCTTCTCGTCCTCGCGCGAGGGGTACGTCACATGAACCTTCAACATGAAGCGATCGAGCTGCGCCTCCGGCAGTTGATACGTGCCTTCGTGCTCGATCGGGTTCTGCGTCGCCAGCACCATGAACGGGTCATCGAGCGGAAACGTGCTGCCGCCGATGCTGACCTGCCGCTCCTGCATCGCCTCGAGCAACGCCGATTGCACCTTCGCCGGCGCCCGGTTGATCTCGTCGGCAAGCACGATGTTTGCGAAGATCGGCCCTTTGCGGACGTGAAACTCGCCGTCCTGCGGGCTATAGATCTGCGTCCCTGTCACGTCCGCCGGCAGCAGGTCCGGCGTGAACTGTATGCGCACGAACGTGGCGTCGATCGCCCGCGCCAGCGTACTGACGCTGAGCGTCTTCGCCAACCCCGGCACACCTTCGATCAGCACGTGGCCGCGGCAAAGCATCGCGATCAGCAGCCGCTCGACGAGCAGATCCTGCCCGACGATGACCTTCGCCACCTCAGACTTCACCGCGTCGATGAAGCGGCTCTGCGCGAGCACCCGCTCGTTGACCTCAGCGATCTCAGTCGTCAGTACAGCCTCCATCGAGCGCACCGCATGACCACGCGCGCCGTCAGTCTAACAGGGCGTTGACGAAGAACTTCGCTGTGGTGAGGCGAGCTCGCGAGGCGATTCCGGGAGCGACGTTTCAGGCCAACTGTAGCGCGGGCTTTCCAGCCCGCGCGGATTTGCGAGATCGACACCAGGTCACCGGAGTTGTCATGCCCGCACGATTCACGCCTTGCCGCGCCCTCCGCGGCATCGCGTCCTGCGCCATCTCCTGTTATTAGCACCGCTATCGTTGGCCGCACCGACTATCGCATCCGTACCCCACCCGATACGCTGCCGCATCCACGCATCATCAGAGTAGTGAGGAGACGACCACGGGCGCCGCGGCTGCACTGGCATCGTCGGCGCTGTGGGCGCTCACGTCCGTCCTGCTGGCATCGCAGGCTGGTCGTGTGCGCCCGCTCGTCATGTCGGCGATCCGAAGCCTCACCGCCAGCCTGATCCTTATCGGGCTGCTCGTCGCGACCGGCGGACTGCTGCAACTCAAGGAGATGACGGTGCTCACCGGCCTCTCGATGATGGGCTCCGGCATTCTTGGGCAGGCCGTCGGCGACACGCTGTACATCAACGCACTGGGCTTCCTCGGTGTCACGCGCACGTTCCCGATCACGAACAGCGCCTACCCGTTCCTGACGTTCCTGCTCGCCGTCCTGCTCCTGGGCGAGCCCGTCAGTTGGACGCTGCCGCTGGGCGGCGCTCTGATCGTCGTCGGCATCACCTGGATCGTGCTCGAACAACGACGCGCCGCCGCCGGCGACGATGTGCAGGTCGAGCTCGTGCGCGGCGTGCTCTTCGCGGTCGCCGCCGCGGCGATGTGGGCGTCGGCGACGATCTGGCTCCGCGGGCAGCAGGGGAATCTCAACGCGATCGGCGCAGCGAGCCTGCGCATCCCGGCCGCCTCCGCCGCCGTCTGGGCGACGATCGGCCTGACGCGCACGACGCGGCTGCCGGCAGCGCCGAGGCTGACGGCGCGCAGCACGTCGACCATCGCGCTGGCGGGGCTGCTCGGCACGGGGCTCGGCAGCATCCTGTTCATCTACGCCGTCGACGAGATCGGCGCGGCGAAGACGGCCTTCCTCACGACTTCCGCGCCGATCTTCGCGCTGCCGATGGGGATGATGTTTCTCGCCGAGCGCCTGACGCCGCGCGTGCTCGTCGGCACCGCCGTGACGATCGCCGGCATCTGGCTCGTGCTGCTCTGAGTCCGTCATTGTCGCTGCGAATAGCCTGACCCTGATTCGGCTCGGTGTTGATGCTCGACCGCAGACGGTGTATCGTCGCATCCTCAGCCCAACGAAGCCCACCCGCAAGACAGGGATCGTCATGCACGAACAGCAGCGCGCACCGTCCGAAGGGCGGATCGTCGGCATCGACATCCTCCGCGGCGTCGCGATCCTCTGGGTCGTGCTGTTTCACCTCTGGGGCGACATCAAGTTCTTCCCCGGCGCGCCGCACGAGTACTACGAACAGCTCTCGTCGCAGTTCAAACACGGCGCCGGCCCGTGGGCGATCTTCACGTCGATCACCGACCTGATCTTCCGCGATGGATTCGAGGGTGTGCCGCTGTTCATGATGATCAGCGGACTCTCGCTGACCGTCGCCGCGTATCGGGCCGATGACGCGCTGCGCTGGCCTCGATTCTTCTTCGCCCGTTTCCGCAAGCTCCTGGCGCCGTACTGGGCGGGCGTCGCGCTGACGTACGCCGTCATCGTCCTGATCGCCTGGCGGCAGGCATCGCTGCACGGCACCGGCTTCGACACGGAGTTCTCCGGCGGCGTGACGATCTCGCAGCGGACGATCATCCAGATCGATAGCGGCGTCATCTTCGCCAGCATTGCGCTCGTGCCGCGGCTGTTGTTCGATCGCTTCTTCTTCGCGCCGCAGCTCGCGCTCTGGTTCGTGGGATTGCTGGCGCAGTACTACGTGCTCTTCCCGCTGCTCTTCGTCGCAATGCGACGCGCCGGCGTCGTGCCGTTTCTCCTCGCGACCTTCGCGCTGACCGTCGCCGCCAACGCCTGGGCCGTGCACCAATACGGCGCGATCGAGCTGAAATTCTTCCTCGTCACAGGGTGGGCGCCGTTCCGTCTCTTTGAATTCACGTCGGGGATGGCGCTCGGCTGGCTGCTCGCCGCGCCCGATCGCCATGCTGCGCTCGCGTTCCTGCGCCGGCCGCCGGTAGTGATCGGCGCGCTGCTGTTCGGCATCGCCGCTCACACGTCCGGCGATTTGATGATCGGTCGCTGGACCGTCGACGATATCGTCCGCGATGCGCCTTCGCTGTACATGCAGGCGTTCGCGCTGCCGCTCGTTACGCTCGGGCTGGCGCTGCTCGCCCTGCCGCTGCTCGTCCGTCAGCCGTCGCGCATCGACGTGACGGCGCCGGTACGCGCGCTCACGACCATTGGCGTCATGTCGTACGCGATCCTGATCGTCAGCGACGCCATGCGACTCGTCGCCAGCCAGCTCCGCGTCGAGGGGGTGTCGTCGGGCGTCTGGTGGACGTTCCTTATCGCCGTGTACGTGCCGGCGACGATCGCCATCGCCTGGCCGCTCGCCCACGTCCTCGGCCTGATGCCGCGGGCGAAGCGACGCGAGCGAATTGCCCCAAGTCCAACTTCGATTGCGGAGAATCTGGCGGTCGCGAGATAGGCCCACAGATGCGGTGGCGCGCTATGACGAGCTGCGAGTCAGGATCACGCCGTTCGATCGCCATTTTCCGGAACCGGGTGGGTCCTGCACGTGATAGAGCCCTACGGCCACGCATCCGGATTGCAGCACGCAAGATTCGTCGTAGATGCTGGTGACCGTGTTCGGGGGCAGGGGCTCGTTGTTCCAACTCGCACCGCCATCATCAGAATGTAAGATGCTGTCCTTGCCGCCACCGGCGACGCAGACTCCCGTCGCTCCGCACGAGATAGAACCCGTCCCCGCGTCGTCAAGGGATAGACGTTTGGCTCGCGACCAATGTTGCCCTCCGTCGGGCGTAGCCACGATGTACGGCAAACCAAGCACAATGCAGGAATCAACGCTCGTACATCTCACGAAGAACGCCGACTCATCCGACGGCGTCCGATCCCGCCAGCTGTCGGAGGCGTCGTCGGTCACGAAGATCTTGAATCCAAACGAATCCGGTTCATTTGTGCTCGTGACGAGGTAACACCGGCTCTTCGACGGACAGGCTAGGCTAAAGACCTCGTGCGCGTTTATATCGGGAGACGCGGCCGTCGTCCAGGTTTGTCCGCCATCGCCTGAGCGATACGTTTCCAGTGTCGACTCGCCCACAACCCCGGCAGCCAAACAATCGGTGCCTGCACAAGAGATGGCCGTGAAAGTGGAAGTGACCGGAGCATCGCGTTCCGCCCAGGAGGCTCCCCCGTCGTCCGTGGTAAGGAATTTGTTGGGAGGGCGATCGCCCATCACCGCGATGCATCGGTCTTCGTTCACGCACGAGATGTCGCGGATTTCAGCCCGCGTGAGGTCGGTTGGCAGCGAAGACGCAAGCCACGTGACGCCCCCATCCGCTGAGTACCGGATCGCTACCCCTATGATCTCGGATTGAAACGCACCTCGCGTCGCGTATCCCGACGCGATGCAGCGCGCGTCGCCGATGCAAGTAATGTCTTGGAAATCGACGCGTTCAGCATCTGGCACAGCCTTTGCGATCTACGTACCGGCGCGCGGTGGTGTGTTGCTCGATACGGCCGGCGACGCGAGGCTGCTCGGTTGGGTCGTGGATGAGCCGCCCGAGGCTCCGCCGGAGCAAGCCACGTTGAATAGCAGCGCCACCGCTGTCGCGGCGACCCCACCGACCTTGAACGTAAGCCTTGACAATGCCACGTCCGCTGTGCCTCAAGTTCCGGAACCAACATCGAGAGCGTATCCGTGTCGAGTTCAACGCGACAGCGCACGACCGGGTGACCTCGCGTGAGAGCATCCGTGAAATAAAGGACGGCCTCGTCGTTGCGACGAGGCCGTCTTTACCATGCTTCACGTTCGCCGTCGCGGGCTACACGCCCGTGCGCGCCATCTCGCGCAATCGCGCGATCCGCTCTTCGATTGGCGGGTGGGTGCTGAACAGGCCGGAGAAGTTCGCGCCCTTGAGCCCCGCCAGCGGGTTGACGATGTACATGTGCGCCGCCGCCGGATTCACCTGCATCGGCCGCATCGCCGCACCCTGCTCGAGCTTGCCGAGCGCGTCGGCCAGCGCCTCCGGATCGTGCGTGGTCTTCGCGCCCGTGCGGTCGGCCTCGTACTCGCGTGTGCGCGAGATCGCCAGTTGCACCATCGTCGCCGCAATCGGCAGCAAGATAATAGCGACGAGCATCAGCAGCGGGTTGCCGTTGTTCTCGCGATCGCCTCCGAAGCCACCGAACATCATCCGGAAGCCGAGCACCTGTGCGATCATGCCGATCGCGCCGGCGAACACCGCAACGACGGCGCCGATCAAAATGTCGCGGTTGCCGACGTGCCCCAGTTCATGGGCGATGACGCCGCGGAGCTCTCGGTCGTCCAGCAGGTCCATGATGCCGGTCGTCGCGGCGACGACGGCATGCTGCGGGTTTCGGCCCGTCGCGAACGCGTTCGGCGACGGGTTGTCGACCATGTACACCCGCGGCTTCGGAAGGTCGGTGAGGGAGCGGACTTCATCGACGATCTTGTGCAGGCGCGGCGCTTCTTCGACGCTCACTTCGCGTGCGCCCGCCATCCGCAGCGCCAGCGAGTCCGACTTCCAGTACGCGAAGATGTTGAGCGCGCCGGCGATCACCAGGAAGACGATTACCCCGGGCCAGCCTCCCAAGAAGAAGAACCCCAAGCCGGCAAGGATGCCCGTCAGCACCCCCATCAGAATCAGAGTCTTGGCAGTTGCGGCCATCTGTACTGTCCTCTTTCTCGAACGCCGGGAAATCTTCCGGCCGCTTCAAGTGTAACAAGAACCCCGAACGCCAGATGTTACGCCCGCATCGAAGGATGCGCGGTCAGGAAGGCCGTCGTTGCCCATACTTTTTCCAACCGCCAGCACAGCTGGCGGACGCTAGGCTAGACGGCCTTCGCTCGCTGCAACAGATCTGTCATCAGAAGCGCCGCGAGCGGCAGAACCACGCCCGCCTTCGGGTCTGCCGGAAGCGCTTCGGTTGGCCCTTGTCCGAAGTGAAGCCCGCTGGGCGTTAGAAACGAAAGTCGCGTTTGCCCTCGTTGTGGCGAGGATGGACGTTCACCGTCCCAAGGCCCTATCTGCCGCACAACGTCGGCCGATGCCGCCAAGAGCGAGTCAATCCGTTGATCCAACGAGTCATCGGCGTGCTCCCAAATGACGCCCGAACCAGAGTAATTGTAGTAGCGCGCCGTATGATCGATGTACGTCGCGAGCACGTCGAGTCCTGCCGGCAAGGTGAGTTCCACGACGACTCCCAAGACCAGTTTGGCAGTCGTTCCCGGCGGTTTCTCGCCGGCTTGCCTGAGGAAGTGCCACGCCTGCAAGTGGTGTCGCGTCTCAACGTCCGGTCGCTCCAAGACCTTGCGCCAGCTCGCGATTGCTTCGTCCGGACGTCCGGCGCGGAGGTTAGAACGAGCGGCAACGAATGCACTCCAAGGGAACGCGGACGTTCCCTCGCCCGCCGCGGGCCAACGGTCGAGCGACATGTCTCCGAAGAGCATGTCGCGTAATCGATCGTTAGGTAAGGGTTTGGGCTTCCTTCCGAACATCTCGACTTGCCTTTAGGTCACGTCCCGTCAAGTGGTGTAAATCGCTGGCATCATCCTCGCCTTGAGAGGGGCGAGTTATACGGCGATGGGTAGGCGTACGTTGGCCTCCGTTTCCTGGAAGGGGATGGATGAAGCATCGTGCGCGGTGACGAGGC
>JBBQVO010000117.1:0-10260 GCA_038211505.1 Dehalococcoidia bacterium
GCCGGCGACCTCAATACGCATGTCTCGATGCGACATCGATCCGCCGTCCGCAGGGCGGGTCCTAGCTTGGTTGGGGCAGTTGGCTCGCGAGAAGTGTGGTAGCGCGTGCGGGATTCGAACCCGCGATCTCCGCCTTGAGAGGGCGATGTCCTGGGCCGCTAGACGAACGCGCCACGTGGCTGGGGATGGAGGATTCGAACCCCCACATACGGATCCAGAATCCGCTGTCCTACCGTTAGACGAATCCCCAATAGCCGCAGCAGTCTAACAAACCTCCGCGCGCGCGGACAATCGGCGCTGAGTCTCTACAGCTTCGCGATGGCCGCGCGCAGGCGTTCGAGGCAGCGCTCGCGGCCGAGGATCGCCATGCTCTCGAACAGGGGCGGCGTCACGCGCTTTCCGGTTGCCGCGACGCGCACGAGGGAGAAGAGATCGCCTGCCTTCACACTGAGTTCGTCCGCCAACGCACGCAGCGACGCCTCAAGCGCATCGTGCGTCCACGTCCCGCCGTCGATCGCGATGACGGCGCTCTCGAGCGCGCTCTTTGCATCGTCCGGCCGGGCGGTGAACGCCTTGCCGAGCAGCTCGTCCGTTGAGTACGTCAGACCTTCGGCGAAGAAGAAGTCGCAGTAGCCGGCGACCTCCGACAGCAGCTTGACGCGCTCGCGGATCAGCGGCGCGATGCGGGCGACGAGATCGCGATCGATCGGTCGCGCGACCGACGCCGGCAGATCGGCGTCGAGGCGCGCGGCGAACGTCTCCGTCAGCTGCGCTTCGGGCATGTCGCGGATGTAGACGCCGTTCATCCACGTCAGCTTCTCGACGTTGAACACGGCGGGATTCTTGACGATGCGGTCAAGCGAGAAATGTTCGATGAAGTCAGCGCGCGAGATGATCTCCGTCTTGTCGTCGAGTGACCAGCCGACGAGCGCGAGGAAGTTGAACACCGCTTCCGGCAGAAAGCCTTGATCGCGATACTCGAACACACTGGTCGCGCCGTGTCGCTTGCTGAGCTTCGATCCATCGGGACCGAGCACGCGCGGTACGTGCGCGATCACCGGCGGCTCGATGCCCAGGGCACGATAGATCAGCATGTGGCGCGGCGCCGACGGGATCCACTCGTCGCCGCGCAGGACGTGCGAGATGCGCATTGCCTCATCGTCGACGATGTACGCGAGATGGTACGTCGGGTAGCCATCCGACTTCAGCATCACAAAGTCGTCGAGCGTCGCGAGCGCGAAGGTCATCTCGCCGTGGATCGCATCCTGAAACGAGACGTCGCCCGTCAGCGGCGTCTTGAATCGCACGACGTGGCCGCGTCCTTCGGCCTCTGCTTCCGCGCGCGCCTCGCGCTGCCCCTGTGGTTCGCGGCAGCGCCGGTCGTAGCGCGGCGGCTGCTTCGTGCGCGTCTGCTCGGCGCGCACCGCATCGAGCCGCTCTGACGAGCACCAGCACTCGTAGGCATCACCCTGCTCGATCAGCCGCGCCGCCGCCGCCTGATACCCCGCCAGACGCTCCGACTGCACATACGGGCCGAAAGGCCCGCCGATGTCCGGCCCCTCGTCGTAGTCGATGCCCAGCCACGTGAGGCTGTCGAGTAACCCCTGCAGCGCGTTCGGGTCGTAGCGCGTGCGATCCGTGTCCTCGATACGCAGGATGAACTGGCCGCCGAAGTGGCGCGCCAGCAAGTAATCGAACAGCGCCGTCCGCAGATTGCCGAGATGCGGCACCCCCGTCGGACTCGGCGCGTACCGTGTACGAACGTCCATGTTAGCGATCTTACAGGTCGTCGTTCGTAGTGAGTAGCTTTTAGTGACTGGTGATCGGTGATTGGGGATCGCGGGCGGGTCGTCTCGCGACGCTACAGAGCGTGCAGCGACTTCACGCGAGCCAGCGCCTCATCAAATCCGGCGGGCGTCGGCGTATCGATCGCGCCGAGCGGGTCGGGCGTTGCCGCCTCTCCGGACATCAGCTCGATCGTGCGCCGGATCGACCAAGGCAGCGCGACGAGATGATAGCCGCCTTCAAGCGCCATGAGCATGCGCCCGTCGCAGAGCTCTCCGGCCGCGGCGACCAGCATCGCCACGATGCCGCCGTAGCCGTCGACAGACAGCAACTCACCGGCGAGCTCGTCGGCGTAGTGCGCGTCGTATCCGGCCGACACCACGATCATCTCGGGATGGAACCGCCGTAGCGCAGGCACGACGATCTCCGCGAACGACCGCGCATACTCGGCGTCGCCGCAGCGGTGCGGCATCGGGATGTTGATGTTCGCCCCGTGCCCTTCGCCGCTGCCGATCTCCTCGGCCTTGCCGGTGCCCGGATAGAATGGATACTCGTGCGTCGAGACATACAGGATCGAGCCGTCGTCGTAGAACGCATCCTGCGTGCCGTTGCCGTGATGTACGTCGAAGTCGACGATCGCGATGCGATCGAGCGCGTGCGTGCGCTGCGCATAACGCGCGGCGATGGCGACGTGATTGAACAGGCAGAACCCCATCGCCTGATCGGGTGTCGCGTGATGGCCGGGTGGGCGCACGAGGCAGAACGCGTTGGCCACATTGCCGGCGACGATCGCGTCCACGGCATTGAGCGTCGAACCGACGACACGCGCCGCCACATCGTACGAGCGCGGTGTGATCAGCGTATCGGGATCCGCCCAGCCTCCGCCCTCATCGGCCGCGCGCCGCACCGCCGCCACATAGCGCTCGTCGTGCACGAGCGCCAGTTCGGCCGCCGTCGCATCGCGCGTCGGAAGCCGCGTCAGCGTGGCGAGCAGCCCGCACTCTTCGAGCAGCGCCATCGTCGCCACCATGCGGCTTTGGTTCTCGGGATGCGTACCTGTGTCGTGGTCGAGGAACATCGGATCGTAGATGAAGCCCGAAGCCATGCGGCAGTCTATCGATCGAGGTCTCGACGGGACACCGTACGGGCTAGGCGCATAGAAACGAAAGTGACCCGCCACTCCGAGAAGCGGCGGGCCACGACGAGGATTGTCAGTTCGAGATCGTTAGCTGTGCGTTACACGCGTGCGGCGGGTGCTGTCGCCGCGCTCATCGAATCGCGGCAGAATGGCGGCGACGAGCATCGATGCAATGACGAAGATCACGAACCACACGCCGATCGCGAGCAGCGTATTGACTTCGATGATCCCCTGATCCCAGGTGCGGTTCGTGAACGCGTTGCTGAACGGACGGGCGAACGGCCACGAGACATTCATGATGAAGTCGACAAATCCGCTGCGTGTGCTGGCGCCGAAGGCAACGAGCAGGAATCGCAGCGCCAGCAGCGCCTCAATTCCGAACAAGACGGCGTAGAGGATGGAGTTGACGCGCGTCGGCAGCGAGTCGAAGTAGCCGACACGGCGATCCGTCACGGTCTCGTCGTAGACGCGCGGTGCGGTCGTCGTGCGCTCTTCGTAGGCGGTCGTCGTCGCTGGCGCGACGTACTCTTCGCGTGCGACGCGGCCATCTGGCGCAACGACGGGCTCGGTGCGCTGCACCGTCTCGTCACGCACGACGGAATCTCTGCGGGTCGGCTGTTGCGCCATGTCCTCGGTGTACGTCTGTTTGCGGAATCGCATCTCGTACTCCTTTCTGAGTAGCAACCTCAGCTTAGGCGGCGCAATCACGAGTCCCGTAACGCGAGCTCTTGCGGACGTGGCGGGGGTGTTGCAGAGATCGAATCAGGGCCGCGCTTTACGGCCCTGACTGACAAGTATCTCGGTGACAAGGCTATTCCCCGACAGCCTCAATCGGGGCGACGTGCGAGGATGCGGAGCGACCGGTGAGTCGGCGCCAGGCGCGCGGGATATCACCCTGCTGCCACGTCACAAGGAACATGCTCGCGATGAAGACGGAGCTGTACGTACCCGTCGACACACCGATGAGCAGCACCAGCAAGAAGTCACGAATGCTGCCACCGCCGAGCAAGAGCAGCGCCAGAATCGAAAAGATCAGCGTCAGCGACGTGTTGAACGAGCGGCCCATCGTCTGGAGTAGGCTGTGGTTCACGGCGTCCGGGAAGCTGCGGATCAGGCCCTGCCCAACGTTCTCGCGGATCCGGTCGAACACGACGATCGAGTCATGCACCGAGAATCCGACGACGGTAAGCAAGCCGGTGATGAAGAACGTGTTCACTTCGACGTCGAACACTTTGCCGAGAATCGAAAAGACGCCGACGACGAGTAGCACATCATGGAGCAGCGCCACGATCGCCGAGACGCCATAGCGCAGCGAGTTCGGCACATTGCGGAACGCGTACGTGATGTAGACCGTGATGAAGAGCGACGCCAGGATCACCGCGTACGCGGAATTGATGCCGATCTGTTTCGATACCGCCGCGGACACCGACGAGAACTCCGTGAACTGCGTCGTCGGCTTCGCCTGCGTGTCGAGGAAGCCGCCGTGCTGCTTACTAAGCGCCAGCTCGATCTGCTCGCGCTCCGACGGCAGCGCCGGCCCGACGGGCGGCGTCTGCGCCGACCCCTGGATCTCGTTCGTCCGGATCAGAAACTGGTTGATGCCCGTGCTCTGCACCTGCGCCTCGCCGTGGCCAAGCTTCGAAACCGCGTCCTTCACTTCGGTCGTCGTCGTCGCGTCCGCATAGCGGAATGAGAACGTCGTGCCGGACGTGAATTCGATACCGGGCTTGAGGCGCGGCGGGATCGTCAGCGAGATCACACCCGGGATGACGAGCAGAAACGAAAAGAGGTAGAACCAGTTGCGCTTCGAGACAAGATTAAGCACGCTCCACCGCCTCCGTCGTAGCCAGTGGCCGCACCGCCGCCGGCGCGTCTTCGTCGACCTTATCGTCCGTCCACAGCCACAACGGCCGCGCCAACGGCGTCGCGATCGCCAGCCGCAGCAGCGTGCGCGTCACTGTGATCGCCGAGAAGAGACTGACGAGCACGCCGATCGCCAGCGTCAGCGCAAACCCCTTGATCTGAGTCGACGCAAACTGATTGCCGGCCCAGTACAGAATGCCGCACGTGATCAGCGTCGAGATGTTGCTGTCGCGAATCGACGACCAGGCGCGATCGAACCCGGCTTCGACGGCCGGAATCAGGCTGCGCCCGTTGCGCAGCTCCTCCTTCGTACGCTCGAAGACGAGAATATTGGCATCGACGGCGATGCCGACCGACAGCACAAACGCCGCAATGCCGGCGAGCGTCAGCGTCACCGGGCCCGAGCCCGGAATGCCGATCTTGAAGATCGCCAGCACGACGGCCGTGTAAACGACGAGCGCGATGCTCGCGAGCACGCCCGGCAGTCGGTAGTACAGGATCATGAACGCCATGATCAGCAGCATCGCGACGAGGCCGGCTTGCACCGAGTGCAGCACCGCCTGATCGCCAAGCGTCGCGTCCACATCCTGCTGCTGCACAACCTTCAGCGGAATCGGAAACGCGCCGTTGTTGAGAAACGTCGTGAGCCGCTTCGCGTCGCCGAGCGTCAGGCCCGTGGTCACGCCGGAGTCCGTGATCTGCTGGTTGATGGTCGGCGCGATGACGTGGCCGTCTGCGCCGCGAATCGGGTCGCCATCGAGGAACGTCGAGAGCGGCAATCCGACGAGCCGCAGTGACAATGAGCCGAAGACCTTCTGCCCGTCTTTGTTCGTGCTGAAACGAAGCTGCGGCGCGCCCAACTGATCGAATCCGACGGATGCGTCCGAATTGAGGAACGAGCCGGTCATGATCGTCGGCGAACCGTTGAGATCGCCCTTCGCCGGCGTCCAGACGATGTTGTCACGTGAAATGTTGCCCGCCGTACCGTACGTCGGCGCGATGCGGGACGTCGTGCCATCGGCATTGCGCACGAGCACGTTGCCCCGCGCGTCGATGTCCGACTCGCACGTCCCCGTCTTGTAGACGACAAGCGAACCATCCGGCACCGTTGCAAGTGGCGTGCCATTGCCGCCGGCCTGGCCCCCTTGCTGCACCGCTTCGCAGAACATCAGCAGGGCAGGCCGCGTGATATCGCGCGCCGTCTGCGCGCTCACACCCGGCAACTCGATGATCAGTCCATCGTCGCCGGAGCGCTGCACGATCGATTCCGACACGCCGAACGGGTTGATTCGGTGCTCGACGATCCTCTTCGCCGCATCGAGGCCGCTATTCACCTGATCCTTGGTCACGTTCAGGCCCGTCAGATCCGCCGCGAGCCTGATGCGCGAGCCGCCCTGCAGGTCAAGCCCGAGGATCATGCCCTTGCAGTTTGATGCGGGGTTCGAGGTCGTCGTGGTATTCGCCGCCGGCGCCGGAGCTGTGCTGCCCTGGGCTGTCGTGGCCGTCGTTTTTTCGCTGGTCTTACAGGGCAGGTCGATGCCACCGAGGCTGCTGGGAATGCCGCGGCCGGACGGCCACGGGATCGCGCTCGGCAGGTAGCGATCGGGCTGATCGGGCCAGACGGCGTAGATCGCGCCGGCGGCGATCGCGAAGATCACGAGGACGAAGAGTCGGTTCCACCACCTGCGCATCAGCTGCCCTTTTCTTCCGTGTTGGCGAGAGTACGAGAGTATATCGTTTGGCCCACGGCGACGCGCTGCGCGATCGCCGTCGACAGTGCGTTGACGATGACGCCGTTGCCGAAGTCAAGCACGATCTGCACAGGCCCGCTATCCGGAATAATCACTTCCTGCACGCGACCAAGAAACCCGGACGTCGTCAGCACTTCGTCGCCGACCTGTAGATCGCGGATGTCCTTCTGCTGTTTGCTCTGCTCTTGCTGCTGCGGTCGCAACACGATCAGATAGAACGCGACGACGACCGCGACGATGACGAGAAATGTCAGTTCGGCTGCGTTCATGTTCCCAGGCCGCGCGCATCGGCGCGTTCGAATTCACTCTTCACAAACGCGATCGCTTCGTCGCGATCAGCGATCTCGCCGGCCGCCTGCGCCTCGAGCAGCGCCTCCAATAACATCCCGACGGCGGGGCCTTCCGCCAATTGCAGCTCGAACATTATGTCGCGTCCGGAAAGCAGTCGCGGCGGACTAACTATACCCTCCTCCTCCCGCGAACGCACGAGCAGCCTGTTCATGTAGCGCACGTGCTGCACCCACCCCTCGGACGTCATCGATGGCCCGCGCGCCGACGCCGCATCCGCCAGCGCCAGCAGCAACACCGCCGGCGCCGCGTCGCCGAGCGCGCGATAGAAGCGATACAACGCGCGCCGCGTTGGCGCTTCACCGATTGCCGACAGCTGCACCGGCCGCAGGTGCTCAGCGACCAGCGTCGCCACGAAGCGAGTTTCATTCGACGAGAAACGAAACCGCCGCATGATCTTCGTCGCGATCTCCGCGCCAAGATCGGTGTGCCCGAAGAAATGGACGCGCCCGCCCGGTTCGATCGTCAACGTCTGCGGCTTGGCCACATCATGCAGCAGCGCGGCGAATTTCAGGATCGCTCGCCGGCTGCGCCCCTCGCTCATCTCCGCCGCCAGGTATGCGCGCATCTCGTCCGCACACCACGCGAACGCCTCCCACACCGCGTCATGCACCCACGGACGATCGGCCGGCGGGTCGTCGGCCAGCATGATGTCCATCGCCTCGACGGCGCGCATGTTGTGCTCGAAGACTTCGTACGCGTGAAACTCGCCCGGCTGCGCGACGCCCCTGCCCGCCGCCACCTCCGGCAGCAGCACATCCATCAGTCCGAGCTCGTCCAGCGTCCGCAATGCCTCGTACACGTCATCGAGCGCGAAGATCCGCGCCAACTCGTCGCGCTGCCGCTCGCCCGCGACGCTGACGACCGTGCTCGCCCGTTCGCGAATCGACGCCCGCGTGCTGGATTCGATCTTGAACCCCGTTTCGTGCGCAATTCGCGCCGCTCGCAGCAATCGCAGCGGATCAGCGTCGAATACCGTCGCATCGTTCATGCGCACGAGCTTCGCGGAACGATCCGCGAGCCCGCCGCAAACATCGACCACCACGTCGCCGTCGATCGGCACGGCGAGCGCGTCGATCGTGAAGTCGCGGCGACGCAGATCATCTTCGAGGCTGCCCTGCAGCCGCGCTACGTCGATGTGATGCACGCCCCACGATGATCCGGCGTCGACGACGCGCGCGACGGCGTTCACCTCATCAAGTTCGACGAAATAGCCGCCGAAGCGCTCAGCGAGCACGCGCCCGAACGCCAGCCCGTCGCCCGACAGGGTGATGTCGAGATCGTGCAGCTCTCGCCCGAGCAGCGCGTCGCGCACGCTGCCGCCGACGACATAGGCGTCGAGCTTCTGCTCAGCCGCGATCGACGCGATGCGCGCGAGCAGTGTGCGGATGGCTTCGGGCCATGCGATTCGTTGGGAGTCGGCCGTCATACCATCAGCCTATGCGAAGCGCTGCCCGCGCTCACAGCAAACTGCCTGGGTCGACGTCCACCACCCAATGCGGCGGCAAGACGAAGCCGCGCACGAGCTCCGCCGGATCGCGGCCACGCAGCAGCAGCTGCCAGCGCCAGCGGCCGCGCACGCGCGGCACGAAGGCCTCTGACGGGCCCACAATCTCCACGTCGGAGCCGATCTCGGCGCGGCGATGCGCGAGCGCCCGCTGCAGCCGCGACGCGTCTTCGCGTGCGAATTTCGCGTTCGGATGCGCGAGCATCACTCGCACCAACCGCCCGAACGGCGGATATCCCGCGTTCTTCCGCGACGCCAGCTCGGCGGCGGCGAAGCCCTCGTAGTCGTAGCGCGACGCAGCGTCGATCGCGAAGTGATCGGGCGTATACGTTTGGATGATCGCGCGTCCTGTGCGCAGGCCGCGGCCAGCGCGACCCGCCACCTGCGTCAGTAACTGAAACGTCCGCTCGCCGGATCGGAACTCCGGCAGATGCAACGCCACATCGGCGTTGACGATTCCGACGAGCGTGACATCGGGCATGTCGAGCCCCTTGGCCAGCATTTGCGTGCCGATCAACATGTCCGCTTCGTGCGCCAGAAACGACGCGAGGATCCGATCGTGCGAGCCGCGGCTGCGACTGGCATCACGATCCCAGCGCAGCGTCCGCGCATGCGGGAACATGCGCGCCGCCTCCGCCTCGACCTTCTCGACGCCAACGCCGAGCAGCCGCACGCGCGGCGACCCACATTGCCGGCACGCGACGGGAAGCTTCCAGCGGCGGTTGCACTGGTGGCAAACGAGGCGGTCGAACTGGCGGTGATAGGTCAGCGCCACATCGCAGCCGCTGCACTCCGGCACGAAGCCGCAGTCGCGGCACTGCACGTGACCAGCAAGGCCGCGCCGGTTGAGAAACAGGATCACCTGCTCCTTCGCCGCCAGCGCCTGCGTGATCGCCTGCTGCATCTCGGCTCCGAACAGGCTCCGGTTGCCGGCGTGCAGCTCCTCCCGTAGATCGATCACGTCGATGCGCGGCATGGCGATCGATGCCTCCAGTTTCGTATCGCCGCTCGCGTCGGTGACCGGACGGATGCGCTCCAGCAGCGACAGCATCGTGTACTCGCCGCGCGCCGCCCGTTCGTAGCTCCCGACATCCGGCGTGGCGCTGCCAAGCACGACTGCGGCATCCTTCCGTCGCGCAAGCTCGATCGCCACATCGCGGGTGTGATAGCGCGGCGACGGCTCCTGCTGCTTGTAGGTCCACTCGTGTTCTTCGTCGATGATGATCAGCCCGAGATCGGGCTGCGGCGCGAACATCGCGGATCGCGCACCGATCACGACGTCGTAGCGTCCCGCCGCGATGCCGTGCCACTGGTCGAACGACTCGCCCGCGCTCAGGCCGCTGTGCATTACCGCGACGCGATCGAATCGCTCGCGGAACCGCCGGATCGTCTGCGGCGTCAGCGCGATCTCCGGCACCGTGACGATCACCCGACGTCCTAGCGAGACGCAATGATCGAGCGTATGCAGGTACACCTCCGTCTTCCCGCTCCCGGTCACGCCATGCAGCAGGAACGTCTCGGCGCGCCGAGCATCAAGCGCCTCGACGACACGCGCCGCCGCCGCCGCCTGCGCATCAAGCAGCGTCGCTCGCCCTCGACGGGCGACGGCGTTCGTCGCAGCCAGCGGATCGCGCTCGACCGCGACGTCACGTATCGCAACGGCTCCGATCGTCTCGAGCCAGCGGATCGTAGTCGTCGCGGCCTTCGCGTCATCCCGCAGCTCGTGCAACGATCGCTCGCCGTCCGACGCGAGCGCGCGTACGACGGCCTCCGCCTGCGCCGCGCGAACGGTGCGCGTCAGCGCCGCGACCTCGATAGCCGCCTCGTCGATCGAGATCGCGAGCTCGACATCGTGTCCTTCACGGTCG
>JBBQVO010000118.1:0-10102 GCA_038211505.1 Dehalococcoidia bacterium
AATCACGTCGAGAACGTCCATCGTAGGGGTGGTCACAGAGATCCTCCTCGCTGCTGAACTGAACAACAACTACGAGGATGATGCTGTGGCCAACTGCTATCCAGTTGACCGATTACTTACACCACGTCCTGGGACTCTACTCGCCCAGCCCGTTCGCTACACTGTGTAGAACAGACCGCTGCCGGTGCGGCAGCCGATTCCTATCCAGGACCAACTATGAAGCTGAAGCTGCTGTCGAAGGTATTTGGCGATAACGAACGCGAGGTTCGCAAATACGCGCCGCTCGTCGACCAGATCAACGCCCGCGAGCCCGAGTTCGAGGCGCTCTCGGACGAGGAGATGCGGGCGAAGACCGACGAGTTCCGCGCCCGCCTCGCCGACGGTGAGACGATCGATGACCTGCTGCCCGAGGCGTTCGCCGCCGTTCGAGAGACGGCGCGCCGGCACGTCGGCCAGCGGCCGTACGACGTGCAGCTGATCGGCGGCATCGTGCTGCACCAGGGGCACATCTCCGAGCTCAAAACCGGCGAAGGCAAGACGCTGACGGCGACGCTGCCGCTCTACCTCAACGCGCTCGCCGGCAAGGGCGCGCATCTCGTCACCGTCAACGACTATCTCGCCAAGCGCGACGCGCAGTGGTACGGGCCGGTCTTCGACGCGCTCGGGCTGACGATGGGTGTGCTCCAGCACGAAGAGGCATTCCTCTATGCGCGCGAGAAGCAGAGCGATGTCGAGAACATGGAGCATCTCAAACCGTGCTCGCGCCGCGAGGCCTACTTCGCCGACATCACCTACGGCACGAACCACGAGTTCGGCTTCGACTACCTGCGCGACAACATGGCCGTCTCGCTCGAGGCCTGCGTCCAGCGCGAGCTGCACTACGCGATCGTCGACGAAGTCGACAACATCCTCATCGACGAGGCGCGCACGCCGTTGATCATCAGCGGGCCCGCTGAAGACAGCGCATCGATGTACCAGCGCTTCGCGCGCGAGGCGCCGCACCTGAAGCTCGAACAGCACTACACCGTCGACGAGAAGGCGCGCGCCGTGCTCCTCACGGAAGAAGGCGTCGAGAAACTCGAACAGTTGCTCGGCATCGACAACATCTACGCGCCTGAGAACTACCGGCTGACACGCTACATGGAGGCAGCGCTCAAGGCGCAGGTGATCTACAAGCGCGACGTCGACTATGTCGTCAAAGACGGCGAGATCGTCATCGTCGACGACTTCACGGGACGGCTGATGTTCGGCCGCAGGTGGTCCGATGGTCTGCACCAGGCCGTCGAGGCGAAAGAAGGCGTGAAGATTCAGAACGAATCGATCACGTACGCGACGATCACGCTTCAGAACTACTTCCGCCTCTACAGCAAGCTCGCCGGCATGACCGGCACGGCGGCGACCGAGGGCGAAGAGTTCTTCAAGATCTACAAGCTGGAAGTCGTCGTCATCCCGACGCACCGGCCGATGGTGCGCGATGACGCAAATGACCTCGTGTATCGCACCGAGCGCGCGAAGTTCGAGGCCGTTGCAGAAGAGATCACCGAGCTGCAAAAGGAAGGCCGCCCCGTCCTCGTGGGCACGGTGTCGATCGAGAAGTCGGAGTATCTTTCCGAGCTGCTGAAGCAGAAGGGCATCGAGCACCAGGTGCTGAACGCCAAGCAGCACGAGCGCGAGGCCGGCATCATCGCGCAGGCCGGACGCTACGCCGGCGTCACGATCGCCACCAACATGGCGGGCCGCGGCACGGACATCGTGCTCGGCGGCAAGCCCGACGAGCGCTCGAAGGAAGAGTGGGACGAAGAGCACAACCGGGTCGTCGAAGTCGGCGGGCTCGAGATCATCGGCACCGAGCGCCACGAGTCGCGGCGCATCGACAACCAGCTGCGTGGCCGCTCCGGCCGCCAGGGCGACCCGGGCAGCTCGCGCTTCTACGTTTCGTTCGAAGACGACATCATGCGCCGCTTCGCGCCCGACTGGCTGCCGGGCATGATGGCGCGACTCGGCATGGAAGAAGACATGCCGATCGAGAGCAGCTGGGTGAGCCGCGCGCTCGAGACGGCGCAGACGAAGGTCGAAGGCCACAACTTCGACATCCGCAAGCACGTCGTCGACTACGACGACGTGATGAATACGCAGCGCGACGTGATCTATACCGATCGTCGCAGCATTCTCGAAGGCGCCGACCTGAAGGCGCTGATCCTCGAGTACGTGCACGACGAGTTGACCGCCATCGTCGACGTGAATACGCCGGGCGAGCATGCGGAGCAGTGGGACATCGAAGCGCTGCTGCACGAAGTCAACTCGATCGTCAAGCTCTCTGAAGAGTTCACGGCGGAAGCGCTCGCCGAGATGACGCCCGACGGCATTCTCGACGCCGTCCTGCAGTTCGCCGACGACGCCTACGAAGATAAAGAAGAGGAGCTCGGCGCGGAGGTTATGCGCGCGCTGGAGCGCCTCGTCATGCTGCGGTCAATCGATTCGCTCTGGGTCGAACACCTGACGGCGATGGACGACATGCGGCAGGGCATCGGCCTGCAGGCGTACGGCCAGACGGATCCGCTCGTCGCCTACAAGCGCGAAGCGCACGACATGTACGACCAGCTCAAGGGCAACATTCGCAACCAGGTGACGCGTTCGATCTTCCACGTCGAGTTCGCCGGCGCGCCGCAGCCAGCGCCGCAACCGATCGTCACCGTCGCATCGCAGCCCGGCGTCGCCGACGGCTCGAACGGCAACGGGCTGGCGACGCAGATTGACCTCAACGCCGATAACCGCGCTCAGCGCGCCGTCTCGTCGGCGATCGGCGTCAAGGCCCCGCCGAAGAATCTGCGCACGAATCAACCGATGGAGAGCGCCAGCGGCACGACCGTCGTCGCCCAGAAGAAGCCCGGACGCAACGAGCCCTGCTACTGCGGCAGCGGCAAGAAGTTCAAGAAATGCCACGGCGCGCTCGAGTAGCGTCGCGAGCCGGGCGCCGCACAGTCAACTGCGCTCTACAACGGTTGCGTAAGCGCCGACGACCCATTGACTCAGCGAACCTTGTGAGCGTTACACGCGGGGCTGCAAGGCCGCGCCGCGCCTCTAGTTCGCAGCCGATCCGGCGCGAAAGCGAAGCGGAAGGCGCACCGTGAAGATACTGCCCGGCGACGCATCGGCGACGGAGATGTCGCCGCCGTGCGCCTCAGTGATCCATTTGCAGATCGCGAGTCCGAGTCCGGCGCCTTCGGCGCTGCGTACCGCGTCGACGCGATGGAAGCGCTCGAAGACTCGTTCACGCTGGTCATCTGGCACGCCCCGCCCGGTGTCGCGCACGAACAGGTCGACCGTGCGCTCGCCCCGGCGCCAGCCGACCCGAACCCCGCCCGTCGCCGTAAACTTCACCGCGTTGTCGGCGAGGTTCAGCATCAGCTGAAGCAACAGATTCTCATCTCCTTCGACGAGAACCGGCGCATCGCCGTCGACCGTCAGCGTCAACCCTTTCGCCTGTGCGCGCGGCGCCACCTGCTCCACCACCGATGCGATGAGTTCGCCGACGTCGATCGATTCGGCCGTAAGCGGCAGCGCTCCCGCGTCGGAACGAGCCAGCATGAGCAGCCCGTTGACGAGGCGCGTCATGTGTTCGACTTGCGAGCTCATCGCCGCGAGTACTTGCTCATATTCTTCCGGCGTTCTGGTCCGATAGAGAGCGACATCGATCTCGCCACGCATCGCCGTGAGTGGTGTGCGCAACTCATGCGACGCATCGGCGGCGAAGCGCTGCTGCTGGCGGAACATCCCGTCGAGCCGCGAGATCATTTCATCGAACGTCCGGGCGAGGCGGCCGACTTCATCGTCCGGCAGATCAAGGTTGCCTGGCCGATTTGCAACACTCCCGCGGTGCGTCCGTCTACCACCAACCGCCGCGTGATCAATCGCGCCTCGGTCTCGCCGTCGCCGAGAGTTGCAATCTGCTCGCCGCCGCTGAGCGCGCGGGAAATCGTCTGCTGGTCCGGCGGCCCGGCGCCGAACACCCGGCTGTTATCGAACACCTGCTGACCGTTGGCATCAAAGATGCGCTCGTAGCTGTCCTGCAGGCTCGGGTCGTTTCCGTTCATCGCCAGATCGGGGCTTGGGCGGCCGCTGGCGTCGTATTCGACCGCGCTCGCCAGGCTTGCGGCGCGCGTCTGGAGCGCCTCATCGAAATTGTCACTCAAGGTCTTGCGAAGCGTGAAATAGATCCCTACCCCGAAGAGCAACAGGATCACGGCGAGAATGGTGAAGTACCAGATCGTCAAGCGGACGCGAATCGAGCGCACGGGCACGCTCACGATTCGACGCCGGAGATCTTGTATCCGGCGCCGCGCACTGTGTGGATCAGCCTGTCGTCCGTACCGTCGTCGATCTTGCGGCGGAGATGACTGATGTACACGTCGATGACATTCGCGGCGTTGAGTGTGTCGTAGTTCCAGACGCGTTCCGTGATCATCGAGCGAGTGAGCACACGGTTCGGATTCCGCATGAGGTATTCGAGAAGAGCGTACTCTTTCGTCGTGAGCTCGATCTCGCGCGTCCCGCGGTGCGCCCTGCGCGTCGTCGTGTCGAGCTCCAGATCGGCGATGCGGAGCACCGAGTCGGTCAGCGAGGGTTCTCTGCGGAAGAGCGCGCGAATCCGCGCGACCAGCTCGGCGAAGGCGAAGGGCTTGACGAGATAGTCGTCGGCGCCGGAATCGAGACCCGCCACACGATCCTGGATGGAGTCGCGCGCCGTCAGCATCAGGATCGGCAGCTTGTCACCGCGCTCTCGCAGCAGCCGGCATACGGTGAGGCCATCGGCGCCCGGCAGCATCACATCCAGCACCATCGCGTCGAACGATGTGAGCGCCACGAGGTCGAGCGCCGCCTCGCCGTCGCTCGCGAGGTCGACCGCATAGCCCTGTTCGGTCAACCCGCGGACGACAAAGGCGGCAATCGACGGTTCATCTTCGACGACGAGGATCCTCATCGCAGGCAACGTACCAAAGTGAAATGAAATGAACGTGAAGCGACGCCGGCGTTGCGCCGGCGTCGCTTCTGACTTCGAACCTGTGCCGTTAGATTGCTAGTTGCACGAATCGTCCGCCTGTTCGCCGTCAGCCTGGTTGTCCGGGGCCGTTGCATCGTCGGCCTGCTCGCCGTCAGCGTGGTCGTCCGGGGCCGTAGCGTCGTCCGCCTGCTCACCGTCGGCCTGGTTGTCTGCCGGCGCCGTGACGGTGGCGTCGTCCGCCTGCTCGCCATCGGCCTGGTCGTCTACGGGCGCGCTCGCCGTGGCGTTGCAGGCCTGAAACGCGCTGCTCCCGCTGCCCGCGCTCGTGACGCGCGACGTGATCGTGATACCGACGATCGACCCCGTCAGGAGCGCGAGCACCGCTACCAGTACTGTCGCCTTGTTCATCTTGCCCATGGGATTTGCCTTTCGATGCTCTCACGCCCGCCTTCGCGCAGCGCCATACCTATCCTACGGACCTCGAATGAATCCCTGATGACGTGAGGATGAAAGATCGGACCGTGTTGGGCGGATTCGCGCTCAGCGACCCCGGAGGTGCGAATCGGCGAGGCATGAGCTACGATCGCAGGTACGCCGAGCCGGTCGTGGAGTCCGGCGGCGCGGGAAGGCCAATCACATGGACGTTCACGGGTTCGTCAAACCGGGATTTGAGGCGGTGCGGGCGGCGTTCGAGGAGAACTTCGCGGCCGGCAACGAGTTGGGGGCGAGCGCGGCCGTCACGGTCGATGGCGCGCCGGTCGTCGACATCTGGGGCGGGGACGCCGACGGCGCCGGCCGGCCGTGGGTCGAAGACACGATCGTCAACGTCTACTCCAGCACGAAAACGATGGCGTCGCTCTGCGTGCTGATGCTCGCTGATCGCGGCAAGCTCGATCTCGATGCGCCGGTGGCTGACTACTGGCCGGAGTTCGCGCAGAACGGCAAGAGCGGCGTGCTGATCAAGCATGTGATGAGTCACACCGCCGGACTGCCGGGGTTCGATCCGCCGCTCCTGCCGGACGATCTCTACGACTGGGACAAAGTGTGCGCGAACCTCGCGGCGCAGGCGCCCTGGTGGGAGCCGGGGACGGCCGTCGGGTACCACGCCGTCACGCAGGGATTCCTGCAGGGCGAGCTGGTGCGACGCGTCGACGGGCGGACGCTCGGCACGTTCTTTCGTGAGGAAGTCGCCGAGCCGTTGCACGCCGACTTCCACATCGGTATGGCCGCCGAGCACGATCCGCGCGTCGCTGAGCTTGTACCGCCGAAGGAGCTGCTCAACGACGCGCTTGCCGGCGCCGAGCCAGATTCGATCACGGCCCGCATGATCAAGGGCGGGCCGAATCTCGACGCCACGGAGCCCGGCACGCGGGAGTGGCGCGCGGCGGAGATTCCGGCGGCGAACGGCCAGGGCAACGCGCGGTCGATCGCGCGCATCCACTCGGTGCTCGCCTGCGGCGGCACCCTCGGCGACGTGCGACTCCTCTCACCGGAGATGCTCACACGCGTGCTCGAGACGCAGATCAAGGCGCCGGACATTTTCATGGACGCGCCGGCGCATTTCGGCATGGGTTATGGGCTGGCGACGGATCAGATGCCGTTCCCGAACAAGCGCACGTTCTTCTGGGGTGGCTGGGGCGGCTCGATCGCGATCATCGATATGGACGCGCGGATGTCGATCGCGTACACGATGAACCGCATGGCGCCGGAGCTGATGGGCGACCTGCGCGCCTTCGGCATCATCGTCGGCGCGTATGGATCGCTGGCGTCGGCCGCCGTCGCTGCGGCGTCGACGGCGTAGGCCGTCGCCACGGGTACGCATCCAACCTGTAGCGTGGGCTTTTCAGCCCGCGCGGGATGAGCGGCTCCGCATTTCGTCGCCGCGCACCCGTTGGGATGCCCCAGGCGGCGGCGTTGCATGCGTCCGCAACCAGATCTGTCCTCGGATATGATGCGGCCCCATGGCCCTACCCCGCGCGGGCTGAAAAGCCCGCGCTACAGAGGTGGCATCCGGCGAGTCTCCACCGGAGTCGGCGGTGGCGCCATTCTCAATCCCTTCCACGCCTCTGTTCCTCTGTGACTCTGTGGTTCGAATCTGGAATCGCGACCACGACTTGACGCGCAATCATCGTAAGAACTGCGTAAGGTCTCCCCGGTAGGCTACGATCGAAGCAATGGGAGACGAACGCATTCTCATCGTCGAAGACGAGCCGATGGTGGCGGAGGTGGTCGCGCGCTATCTGCGACGCGACGGCCACACGGTGCACGTCGCCGACGACGGGAATAAGGCGATGGATGCCTTCGCCACCTTCCAGCCCGATCTCATCGTCCTCGACGTCATGCTGCCGGGCATCGACGGCATGGAGGTCTGCCGGCGCGTCCGCGCCGAGTCGACGGTGCCGGTGATCATGTTGACGGCGCGTGGCGAGGAGATCGATAAGCTGCTCGGCCTGGGCCTCGGCGCCGACGACTACATCACGAAGCCGTTCAGCCCGCGCGAAGTCGCCATGCGCGTCAAAGCGGTGCTGCGTCGCTCGGCCGGGCGCAACGCAGTCGAGAACGGCGCGCTGCGATTCGCCGATCTGCGCATCAACGAGAAGACGCGCATCGTCGAGGACCGCCGCGGCCAGATCAAGCTGACGGCGCGCGAGTTCGATCTGCTGTTTCATCTGGCCAGCCACCCGAACCAGGTGTTCACGCGCGATCAATTGATGAACAACGTCTGGGATTACGAGTACGCCGGCGATTCAAGCACCGTCACCGTGCACATGCGGCGGCTACGGTCGAAAGTCGAGATGGACCCGTCGCGGCCGCGGCACTTGAAGACGATCTGGGGCGTGGGGTACAAGTTTGAACCGTAGCATCGATCTCTCACGGCCCTGGCTGCCGCTGCCGCGACAGTGGCTCGGCGCGGCGCTCGCGCTGATGCTGGCGATCGGCACCGGGCTGCTGATCGCCGACGCGCTGCTCTCGCCGCCCGCTGGCGACATGCGCAGCCTGACGGTCTACCTGACGATCGCCGGCGGCGCGACGCTCGCTGTCGGCTGGCTGGCGGTGCGCGTCGCCGATCGCGCGATCGGGCTTTCGATTCAGACGAAGTCGTTTCTCGGTGCGGCGATCAGCAACGGCATCGCGCTGGTCAACGTCTTTATCGTTGCGCAGTTCATGTTCGTCTCGACGTCGCACGATCTCAAACTGCTAGTCGCGCTGCTCGTCTTCAGCGGCGTCGTTACGGCATTCTTCAGCCTCTGGGTCGCCAGCACCGTCGCCGGCCGCGTCGAAACGATCGCCGGCGCCGTCCGCCGCATCGCCGCCGGCAACTACGCCACGACTGTCACGGTCAGCGGCGGCGACCAGGTGTCGCGGCTGGCGGCGGACGTCAATCTGCTCGCCGAGCGCCTTCACGCATCTGAAGAGCTGCGCCAGACCGTCGACCGCGAGCGCCGCGAGCTGACGGCGGCGATCTCGCACGATCTGCGCACGCCGCTCGCCAGCGTGCGGGCGATGGTCGAAGCGCTCGACGACCGCGTCGTCGACGACGGCGCCGAGATCGAGCGCTACTACGCGACGATGCGCCGCGAGATCGAGCGCCTGAGCCGAATGATCGATGATCTCTTCGAGCTGGCGCAGATCGACGCAGGCGCCCTTCGTCTCGATCGCCAACCCGTCGCGCTCGACGAGGTCGCGGCCGAGGTCGTCGACGCGATGCAGGCGCAGGCGCGTCGCGGCGGCGTCAGCCTCGAGCTGCGCGTCGACGCCGATCCGCCGGAAGCGCTACTCGACGGCACGCGCATCGAACGCGCGGTGGCGAATCTCGTGCGCAACGCGCTCGAGCACACGCCGTCGGGTGGCCGCGTCGATGTCGACGTCTTCGCTGAGCGCGGCTGGGTGGGCCTGCGCGTCGCCGACAGCGGCGATGGCATCGACGCCGCCGACCTGCCGCACATCTGGACCCGCTTCTATCGCGCCGAGAAGTCGCGCCGCCGCGCCCCCGGCGCCGACGACGGCGCCGGCCTCGGCCTCGCCATTACGCGCGGCATCGTAGAATCGCACGGCGGCCAGATCGACGTGCAGTCGTCGCCGGGATGCGGCGCGGCGTTTGTGGTGCGCCTGCCGGCTGCGTGACGCGCGCGCCCCTGCGGATCCGGCGCTGACGTCTACGTCCGCAACTTGAAGATGACCATTCGCTTGACGATCGGCGCATCCTCGCCCTACCGTGCTGTCAGTTCCATATTCAGCCCGGAGGTCAGCGATGCGCAACATATCATCGGTCAGCCGCCTGCACACGCTACTGCTCGTGATGATCCTGATCACAGGGATCGCCGTCGTCGGATTGCTCGCGACGCGCGGCAGCGCGGGGCCACTCGACCCGCCGAGCGCGCCGGGCGCCACTCAGCCGCAGGTCGAGCCGCGCAGCCCGATCCCACCAGCGGGCTGGGACGGCAGTTTCCCGATCGTGATCAGCGCACCGGGGTCGTACTTTCTTACCCGCAACCTCTCGCTGACCGGAGGGAGTGCGGATGCGCTACAGATTGGCACAGGCAACGTCGAGCTTGACCTCGATGGGTTCTCGGTGAGCGCGTTCGCTGACTCCGGCTCCGGCGTTCATGTCACCGCGAACGCAACATTCTGTAAGAGCATCGATGTGCGCAACGGCTCCTTCTCCGGCTGGGGAACGGCCGCGATCGATCTCACGAACTGCCAGAACAGCAGTATCAGCGCGGTGCATGTCCTCACCGGCGCCACCGGCATCATCCTCGGGGCGACGAACGCGATCAGCGATTGCCAGATCGTCGGCATTGGCAGCAACCAGGACGGGATCGTTGGAAGTGGAGACAACCGCGTCACAAGATGCACGGTGTCGAACAACGGGCAGCAAGGCATAAACCTTCAAGGCAGTGGCGACGTTTCGGACTCAGTCGCGAACGACAATGGGAACATCGATATCCTGGTCGGTGGAAGCGGCTCGATTCGCGGATCCACCACGCGCGGAGGCGGAACAGGAATCTCGAGCTTCGGAGCGACGGTATCAAATAACGACGTCGATTCACCGACTCAAACCGGGATCAATGTGGGTGGCACCATTGCGATCGTCGAAGG
>JBBQVO010000119.1:0-10072 GCA_038211505.1 Dehalococcoidia bacterium
GTCGCCGTTGTCCGGATCTCGGCGATAGTAGCTCGGGTTGCGCTCGAAGCGCGCCGACTCGCCTTCGGTGACTTTGATCAGCCGGTACGGGCCAGCGCCCGCGGCGTGCGCGCCGAGCCGCGCCAGATCACCGGTGAGCAGCTCGCGCGGGGCGATGCAGTTGAAGTAGAGGCCGATGCGATTGAGAAACCATGCATACGGCCCTTGCGTCTTCACCGTCACCGTATCGCCGGTGGCCTCGACCGAGGCGATGTATTGCTTGGCGAACGCATGCTGATTCGTCGCCGCGTCCGTGCGCAGCCGCTCGAGGTTGACGCGCACATCTTCCGCATCGAGATCGCGCTCCGGCACGCCGAGATCGTTGGGGGCGATGCGCACGCCGGGGCGGATCTTGAAGACATAGGTCGTGTCGTCGGGGATCTCGAACGACTGCGCCAGGTCCATGTACATGAACTCCGGCTTCGTCGGACACTGGTTGAGCAGCGCGTTGTAGATGCGCGGGAAGTACGCCGACGCGACGGCGACGCCCGTATGCGGATCGAACGTGCCGAAGTCGGCGGAGTTCGCCGTCGTCAGCGTCCCACCCCGCCGCGCCGGCCCGGCAGGGTTGAGGATGTCCGGCCGATCAGTCGCCCGCGGATCGCCGGCGTCGCCCGGCGTCCGCGGCGGATCGACGACTTTGCTGCCGCCGCATCCGACGATCGCGATCGCCCCCGCGCCCGCCGCAACGGCGGCGGCCGATTGCAGCATCCGCCGCCGCGTGATGCGCGCCCGCGCGTAACGATCCCAGTAGGTCAACGAAGGTTCACAGTCTTGCGCGCCACGAGGTTCTCGGTTCCAGCTCGGTTCTAAGTTCTAGGTTCTAAGTTCTCGGCGCTAGGTTCTAGTTCCGAAGAACAGCCGCTCGGCGTTTGCGTACAGGAACCTGTCGAGGACGCCTTCGCGCAGATCGAGCGCTTCCGCTTCCTTCACGCAGCGCTCGAACGATAGCACCGGGTGATCGGAGGCGAACATGATCTTCTCCTGGCCGCGCGTGTTCATGTACTGGATCAGCTGCGGCGGAAAGTAGCGCGGCGCGTACGCCGACGTCTGCAGGTAGAGGTTGCGATACTTGATCATCAGGCGGATCGCGACATCCCACCAGGGGTCGGCGCCGTGCGCCATCACGAGTTTGAGCTCCGGAAAGAAGACGCAGACCTCGTCGAGATACATCGGATCCTGGCACTTGCCCGGCATCGGCGGGCCGGGGATGCCGGTGTTGATGGCGATCGGCAGGTCGAGCTCGATGCACTTGGCGTAGACGGGATAGTAGACCCTGTCGTTCGGCGGCAGGTTGATCATGAACGGCGTGATCCGCGCCAGCACGACAGGCTCGTCGCGCACCATCTGTTCGAGCGCGCGAATCGCCGACATCCCGCGCGTCGGATCGAGCGAAAGCGACAGCACGAATTTGTCCGGGTGCAGGCGCGGGAACTTCAACACGTGCTCGGCCGGATCTTCGGCGTTCGTCGTGATGATGCACTTCTCGACACCGGCGCGATCCATCGCCTCGATCAGCTCCGCCGGCTCGATGTCCTTGAAGATCGCGTCGGCGCGGTTGAAGTAGTCCTCCGCGACGCGCAGCAGCCACGGCGGCCGCTCGATGCTCCCCATGTTGACGTTGACGAAGGTATCGATGGCGCGTGTCATGTGTGTGTTCCGTTCGTTTTGCGCGTTGTCGCGAGCCGCAACCACCGTTAACGCGACCGCTGTTCTGTAGGGGCGGCCCGATGTGGCCGCCCGTTGTGACTGGCCGCGGCCGTCGTTATCGGCCGTGAACGCGGATCGACGACTGCGGCGGCGGTGCGGCGTCGATGACCGAACGCGGGCGGCCACATCGGGCCGCCCCTACGCTGAGGATGATCGCATCAACGACGATCGTCCGACCTACGACAATCCATCCTCCAACTTCCACCATCCATCCTCACGACGTCACGGTTGCGCGGTTGTCCCGAGATCCCCGTCCTTCACGTCATCGCCCTCCGGCACGCCGACGTAGAACTGCTTTGCCCAGCGGCGGAAGATGCCTACGGGGCCGTCGCCGTCGCATAACACCGGGCGCATCTTCATCACTTTGTTCTCCCAGATCGGGATGTCCTGGCCTAGCTGCCGCTCGATCTCGGCGATGAAGGCGCGGCCGACGCCGGCCGTCGCGTCGTCGTTGCCCATCTTCTTCACCATGAACGAGAAGCGCGTATCGACGTACTCACCGTCGATCGGCGTCACGGAGCTGACGAGCAGCGTCTCGACGATGCCGGTGAAGCGGTTGGTGCTGAAGCCGAAGCCGTGCGAGTCCGACGCGATGCCGCCCTCGACGGTACCCTGCGGCGTCACGTAGTTGACGGGCGAGCGGACGTGCAGCATGTGGCCGTCGATCTCGGCGCGCGTCATCGGCTGCTGCGGCGTGCCGTGCACGTACTTGAAGTGCGCCGAGTCGACGGCGTTCTCCGCCATCTCCTGGTTGTGCGTGCGGATCTTCCAGCGGCGGCGCGTGTACGGCGTCCAGGCCTCGCTGCCGTACTCGCTGAGCGATGGCAGCTGCCACAGCGGCGCCGCGCCGTCGATGTGATGCCAGGCCATGATCAGCCCGTTGACCTCGCAGACACTCCACGCGTTGAGCTTCGCCAGCGGCGGGATCTTGTTCGCGTACGGCACGTCGACGCAGCGGCCGGCGCCATCGAAGCGCCAGGCATGGAAGGGGCAGCGGATCGTGTTGTCTTCGACGCGGCCGCCGTAGCCGAGATGGGCGCCGAGATGCGGGCAGAAGGCGTCGAGCACGCGCGGCGCGCCATCGTCGCCGCGGAAGAGCACCAGCTCGCGACCGAAGTAGTGCAGCGGCGTCACGCCGCCGGCCTCCAATTCGTCGCTGTAGGCGACCTGGAACCAGCCGTTGGGGAACGGCGGAATATCGAAGCGATAGCCGGGTGGCGCATCCTCCGCCCACGGCGGCGGCGTGGCGTCGGGTTTGCGATCAGCGATCATCGTCATCGTGTATCTCCTCTGCGCGATGCGCAAGACTTGGGCGACGTGTGGCCGCGGTGATACGTCCACGTTTGGTGGCGCGCGTCGCGGCATCTTCGTGATCCGACCGTGCGGACGGAGCTAAAGCTGCGTCCCTACGTCCTCGTTTCGATGTCGCGGTGGTACGCTTGCGCTCCGACGCCGCCGGCGATCGTTCGACGGGCGACAGCTGGCGGAAAATGCGGTCGACGAGAAGGTCGCGGCGGGCGATCAGCGATGCGACGGCGTACGGATCGACGTCCGGTGTCAGGCGGCGGAGCAGCGGCTCGTTGCAGAAGTAGCTGATTAGCGTCACGTGTGTATCGTAGATGAAGAGCGCCGGATCGATCGGCCGGATGCGGCCGGCGTCCATCGCCCGGCGCATGCTGGCGACGGCGGGGACGTAGATCGGATCGACGAAGCGCTCGATGTAGGCCTCGCTGCCATCCCGCTCGAGCATCTCGCGTAGCAGTAGGCGAGCCAGCGCCGGATGCTCGGCGTAGAAGGCGTGCATCTGATCGATCAGGTAGGCGACGCGCTCGCGCACGAACTCGCCGGCGAGAAATTCGCGCTGCACCTCGGCGACGCGGCCGAGCGCCTCATCGAGCACCGCCTCGTGCAGCGCGTCCTTCGTCTCGAAGTGGTAGAGCACCGTCGTCTTGTGCGTGCCCGCGGAGTCGGCGATCTCCTGCACGGAGACGCCGGCGAACCCTTTTTCGGCGAAGAGCGCCGTCGCCGCAGCGAGAATCGCCCGCCGCCGCCCCACCGGCCGGGACGCTGAGGCACGTGATCGCGGCCTCTCCTCACCATGCAGTGGTGAAATTGCAACCATATGGTGAGTATCTGCGATCGGCCGCGAGGGTGTCAACGGGGGGCGGCTGGTGCGTAGCAGATAGTTTGACAACGGCCGCTACCGCGCGACTTCCGTGATCTCCATCACTGGCACACGCGCTGCTGCCGAACCATCGCCAAATGTAGCGTGGGCTTTCCAGCCCGCGCGGAGGATGACGACGAGCCGGCGTGAGCTAAACTACAGTTTGTACCCCCCCTGCGGCTTCGGCTTCAGGGAGAGCAGCCGCCAGCAGTGGCGGCTTTCTCATTTCCTCAACACACCTTCGTGGGCAGCATGTTGATCTCGACAGCCCGTCCGGGCTGAATCGCCGGCGCCACTCGCGGGGCGACCTTCCGTTATCTGCGATCCGGGACTACGCCGCGCGCTCACCCGCATCCGCATTCGATGCGCGGGCCGCCGGCAGCGTCGGCGCCGCGCCCTCGCGCCGCGCCTTCTTCTCGGCGTACATCGCCTCGTCGGCGCGTTCGATCAGATCCGCCGCCGTCGCCGCGTCAGAGGGAAACGAGGCGACGCCAATGCTTGCGACAACCGGAATGCCGGCGCCGCTCTCCCGCGCGGCGACGCGCGCGACCGACAACACGGCACGCGCGCGATCCGCGTACGCCATCGCGGCATCACCGTCGGCGCCCGGAAGCACGACGAGGAACTCGTCGCCGCCGTAGCGGCCGACGATCGCGCCCGCGGGGTCATCAGCGATCGCCGCGACGATCGCCACGAGCACGGCGTCACCGAGCCGGTGACCGTACGTATCGTTCGCCACCTTCATGCCGTCGACGTCGACCATGGCCACGGCGCACAGCGTGCCTGCGGCGACGAGATCGCCGAGCAACTCCGTCACGGCGCCGTGGTTGAGGACGCCTGTCAGCGCGTCGCGCCGCCCGTGCTCGCGCGCGGCGGCCAGCAGCTGCTCGAGCTGCACCGATTTCTCGCGTAGCTCTTCGCGCGATCGGCCCAGCTCGTCCATCGTCTGCGCCAGCTCGCGGTTCAACTCCTCCAGCTCCTGCGTGTACTGCCGCAGATGCGCCTCGTCGCGCTTGCGATCGGTGATGTCGCGCGAGAAGATCGCCAGCCGCGAGATCTGCCGCTCGCCGCCCTCATGGTTCTCCGCGCCATCCGTCGATGCATCGTCGAACACAGGATCGATCGAGTACTCCGTCCAGACGCCATCGCGCTCGTCTTCGTAGCGGCCGCGCTGCGCTGTCTCGAACACCTTCTCGTTGCGCGCCCGTCGCGCGTCGCGCACGTCGTCCGGAAACAGATCGAAGACACAGGCGCCGACGAGACTCTCGCCCGGCTGCTTGCCGAGCGCCCGGGCGTGCTGATGAAGCCGCCCGACCGCCGTCTCGTTGAGCGCCAGGATCGTGCCACCGCGATCGACGAGCACCGCGGCGTACGTCGGCACGTTGAGCAGCGCCGTGGCCATCGCATGGCTTTCGCGCAGGCTACCTTCATCGAGCTTGCGCCTCGCGCTGTCAGTGCTGCTGGCGATGACCGTGCGCAGCTGCTCTTCGCTGGCGCGCAGCGCGTCCTCAGCGTCGCGCTGTTTGGTGATGTCGCGCGAGAAGATGATCAGCCGGCGGCCGCTTCTCCCGCGGACGCCCCCGCCGCCTACTGCGCGCCCTCCGCGAACGACGCGGACGGTGCTCTCGAGCCAGCGCCAGCCGCCGTCCTTGTGCTGATACCGATAGATCATGCGCGGCGAGCGCCCGCCGCCGGCCGCCATCTCCTGGATCGCCGCCGACACGGCGCGCCGATCGTCGGCATGGATCAGCGACTGAACGACGCTACCCAGCAACTCGTCGTCGTCATAACCGAGCACTTCTGCATAGCCCGGGCTCGTGTACAGGTAGCGGCCGTCGGCGACCTCGGCGACCAGCTCGAACGAGTCCTCAACCAGCAGCCGGTACCGCGACTCGCTCTGCCGCAGCGCCGCGTCGGCGCGCATCCGCTCGATCTCCGCGGCGCAGCGCGAAGCGAACAGCGTCAGCAGCGCCCGCGCCAGCGTCGCGTCCGGCAGCGGTGCGTCATCGATGATCGCCAGCACGCCCAGCACGTCGCCGTCCGGATCGAGCATCGGCGCGCCGAGATAGCTGCGCGCGTCGAGCTCGGCCAACGGCCGATCGGCCGGAAACAGCGCCGCCGCATGATCCGCGTAGTGCACGACGGCGCCGGCGGCGACCTGCCCGCACGGCGTCCCGGCGATGCGATAGTCGAACGACGTAAATTCGCCGCCGGCGACGGCCGCCAGCGTCCGTAGCCGATCGTCGCACGCCAGCTCGGCGGCGATCACGCATCGCACGCCGAGCGCCTCGCCGAGCGAGCGCACAAGCGCGCGAAAGAACGCGCCGCCCGCCGACGCGCCCGTCGCCACAATGATCTCGTCAAGCGCGTCCGCCAGCGACTTGCCACCGGGCGACGCCTCGGCCGATCCGGTCATTTGTCCCTCAGCACCAAATTCTGCGGCGACAGAGATGCCGCGATGAAGTATCGGACACGCCAGGCCACCGCTGCATCGGCTGACGGACGCGTCCCGGGTACGTCGCCCACGTACCAAACACCGTGCTTCGGAACGCCCACCCTGTCATTCCGAGCGCAGTCGAGGAATCTCTCCGATGTCACCGCCATAGCAGTCCCACGTCGAGGCTCCCCGCCCAACTGCGATCGCCTAACCGCCTTGGCAATATCGACGTTTCCGCGCCACCTCGCGGCAGTTGGGACGCTGCCTCCGCGCCCTTCGTCCTGCGGAGACCGGCCTCCATCACACAAGAGGGCAGTTGGAACAACCGCCATCCGACTGTTGTAGCGGTCCCAACGCCGTCTCCGGCCACACGACCGGTGATCAGTAACCCACCGCGAGCGAACAGCATCGCCGAAACCACGGATCGCTTCCTGCTATCCTCTCCGTGGCGCATCAACGGCGCGATATCTATCGCAGCTATTGCGCGCGCGATCAGCGCACCCGCCGCAAGACGCAAGACAGGAGGCCCCGCATGCCGAAAAACACGCTCAGCGTCACCGACAACCGCACCGGGCGCGCCTACGAGCTGCCGATCACCGACGACACGATCCACGCCATCGACCTGCGGCAGATCAAGGAGCATGACGGCGACTTCGGCATGATGTCGTACGACCCGGCGTTCACCAACACCGCCTCCTGCCGCAGCGCCATCACCTACATCGACGGCGACAAGGGCATCCTGGAATATCGCGGCTACCCGATCGAGCAGCTCGCCGAGAAGAGCACCTACCTCGAAACCGCCTACCTGCTCGTGCACGGCGATCTGCCTGACGCGGCGCAGCTGGCGGAGTGGACGCACGACATCACCTTCCACACGATGGTGCACGAGAACATCAAGAAGTTCGTCGACGGCTTCAACTACGACTCCCACCCGATGGGCATGCTGATTGGCACCGTCGCCGCGCTCTCCACTTACTACCCCGACGGCAAGTACGTCGACGATCCGGTCTCGCGCGATCTGCAGACGTGGCGGCTGATCGCCAAGATGCCGACGATCGCCGCCTTCGCCTACCGCCGCACGCGCGGCCTGCCGATCGTCTACCCCGACAACGACCTGTCGTTCCCGGCGAACTTCTGCAGCATGCTCTGGAAGCACGTCGCCGAGAAGGACTACCGCCCCGACCCGGTGCTGGAGCGGGCGATCGACGTGCTCTTCATCCTCCACGCCGATCACGAGCAGAACTGCAGCGCCAACGCAATGCGCGCCGTCGGCAGCTCGCGCCCCGACCCCTACTCGGCGACGGCGGCGGCGTGCGCGGCGCTCTACGGCCCGCTGCACGGCGGCGCCAACGAGGAGGTGCTGCGGATGCTCACCGAGATCGGCGACAAGAAGCACGTGCCGGAGTTCATCAAGAAGTTCAAGAACGGCGAGGGCCGGCTGATGGGCTTCGGCCACCGCGTCTACAAGAACTACGACCCGCGCGCCAAGATCATCAAGCGCACGGCGGACGAAGTCTTTGATCTCGTCGGCCGCAACCCGCTGCTCGACATCGCCCTCGAGCTGGAGCGCATCGCGCTGCAGGACGACTACTTCGTCGAGCGCAAGCTCTACCCGAACGTCGACTTTTATTCCGGCATCATCTACCAGGCGCTCGGCTTCCCGGTCGAGATGTTCCCGGTGCTCTTCGCCATCCCGCGCACGGCGGGCTGGGTGTCGCAGTGGCGCGAGATGATCACCGACCCGGAGCAGAAGATCGCCCGCCCCCGCCAGATCTACACCGGCGCGCGCGAGCGCAAGTACGCGGCGATCGGCAAGCGCGTCGGCGTTGGAAGCGGGAAGCGAGAAGCGGGAAGCGAGAAGCGCGCGCCGACGAAGCGCGTCGCCGCGTCGACGTCATCGAACGGCCGCACGGCTGCGTCGAACAAGCCGGCGTCACGGAAGACGGCGGCGAAGGCGCGGGGCTGATTCGCCGTTGGCGTTGCAGCGAGCGGAGGCTGGACGAAATTCGCCCGGCACCATTCCTGCGAAGGGTATCCTCGAGCGAACTCAGCTTTGAGGGTGACTAGAGCAGGCCAGAAGGCACTTAGACAGTCACGGTTGCCGGGGTTCCGAGCATGCGGATGTACGGAATGATTTGCGGATCGACGAACTGCCATCTGTAGTTTCGTCGCCGCCCGGTCTTTTTCAGGATCGGGCCTCGCTCAACTTCGCAGAACTTCGCCAAGTGGCTCTGAAATGCACCCGTATCGTAGGTCTTGCCCGTAACTAGGCGCAACGGCTCTCGAACATCAATCGCCCTGAACCTTCCGAGTGAATCCTTCTGCGCCAACGCGCAGGCGAGGAGCACTTCTCTAAACAGATTTGTGACCTGCGACGACATCACCGCTGTCTCATAAGCATGCTGGACGCCTCCCGTCGCGTTCTCAAGCGCTTTCGGAATCGATGCGTCGAGGATAAGTCGCGTAACGCAGGCCTCACCTCCTTCAACAGTCAAGCGGCCCGACCACAGACCCAACAGGTGTGTGTAGGAAGGGTAGCCCTGTGATAGATCAGCGATATGCTCGTCGAGACCTTTCTCAAACTTTAGATTCGCGAGCGCGAATCCCTTTTGAATGATCTGACCCAACTCCTGCCTCGCCATCGGCTCGACCAAGATGTCTGCGATATTGCGAGAAATAGAGGGATGCTCGCCTATCAGTTCACCAATGGAATCGGCAACGCCGACGATCATGATCTTCGTCCGAACGTCGGTGTCGGAGAACAACTTGATCGTGTCGGCCATCAGACGGCGGGCGTCCGTGTTAAGTGGAACCCGGTCGAACTCGTCGATAATCACGAGGTGTTGTCTCGGAATTGATTCCAACAGGATTCGCAGGTCATTGGGGTCGTTTATCGGCTCCTCTAGCGTGAGACGGCCAGTCACTCGCAATGCGGAGCCCTGACCAAATCCTAGCTGTTGCTCGCCCAACCAGATCTCTTGGAGAACCTTTCGCCAAATTGACGAATAGTCATCTGAGCTAGAGCACGACGCCAGGAGAATGCGTCGCCCATCACGTCGATCGTCTTCCTGCATCATGCGTGCGAGAACTCGCGCAATAGACGACTTCCCGGTTCCTCGATCACCGTAGAGCACGACGTGCAGGCCAGTCGTGTTCAACGCGTCAATCGCCTTGTAGAGCACATCTAAGCGGCCGGTGAGGAATTCTGGTAGGTCAATCGGTCGATGCGGTGTAAACGCCTTCGACAGTCGTTCTATACCCATTGCTGGGTCGATATTTACCATCGCGCTACCATGATAGTCGCGATCCACAACTTAGGCAAGCAAAGGCTAGATATACAAGTCTAAATCAGATTAACGCCGGTCGGTCGCGGGCTACGATGGTCGTGCCGGGGCGCGCATCAGAGAGCCCGACGCGAAAAAAAAAGCGGCACCCGCCGGAGTTACAGCTCCAACGTCGAGAGGCACAGTCCCTTCCCTATGGCTCAAAGGAATGCTTGGCGGTCTACAACAAACGCGTAAAGCGTCGAGCGCGTGTTCAGTCGGCTCAAGGGCTACAGGAAGCTGAACAGCCTCAGACCCCGCCGGATGCCAAAGGTGTGGCTGCATGTGTCGCTGAGCCGATTGACGATGAATGGCTTCGCGCTAGTTGGGCCGACAATTGGAAGCGGAGTCCGGCGTTGCGTAGCCTAAGGGGCCCACCTGCCCTGCGAATCGCCCCGA
>JBBQVO010000120.1:0-10011 GCA_038211505.1 Dehalococcoidia bacterium
GGATCGACGGCGCCAGCTTGATCGCGTTCATCGCTGCGCTTTCGTCGCGCGCGCCGGCTTCGCATCCGCGCCGACCAGCATCGCATTGACCCTCTTACGTGCGCGACGCAGCGCCGCCGTCACCTGCTTCGGCGCCGTGCCGCCGGGCACGTCGCGCGAGCGCACGGACGACATCACGTCGATGCGGCGTGCATCTTCGTCGAACAGCGGCGAGAAGCGGCGCATCTCGTCGAGCGTCAGGCGGTGTAGCTCCATGCCCCTATCTTCGGCATATCGCACGAGCTTGCCGACGGCTTCGTGGGCATCGCGGAACGGGAGGCCTTTGCGGACAAGGTAGTCGGCGAGATCCGTGGCGAGCGAGTAATTTGCGACGGCGGCGATGCGCGCGCGCTTCGCGTCGATCTCGATGTGCGGGAGCATCGCGGCGAGCACTTCGAGCGTCGACGTGAGGATCTCTTCGGCTTCGAACAGGATCGGCTTGTCCTCTTGCAAATCGCGGTTGTACGACAGCGGCAGGCCCTTGAGCATCGTCAGGATCGCCACAACGCTGCCGATGACGCGCCCGGTGCGGCCGCGCGCCAGCTCGGCGACGTCGGGATTCTTCTTCTGCGGCATGATGCTCGACCCGGTGGCGAAGGCATCGGGCAGGCGGATGAAGGCGAACTCCGCGCTCGACCAGAGCACGAGCTCCTCCGCGAGCCGCGATACGTGGACCATCGCCAGCGCGGCGGCGTTGAGGTAGTCGGCGGCGAAATCGCGATCGGATACGGCATCGATGCTATTCGCGGTGATACCGGCAAAGTCGAGCTCGTCGGCGACCGAAGCGCGGTCGATCGGGTACGGAACGCCGGCGAGAGCGCCGCTGCCGAGCGGCAACTCATCGATCATCTGGAACGCGAACCCGAAGCGTTTGACGTCGCGCTCGAACATCTCGACGTACGCGAGCATGTGGTGCGCGAAGAGGATCGGCTGCGCGCGCTGCATGTGCGTGTAGCCCGGCATCGTCACGTTCTTGTTGGCGTCGGCCAGATCAAGCAACGACGACTGCAGCACGATGAGCCGCGCCATCGCCACGCACGACGCTTGTCGGACGTACATGCGGAAGTCCGTCGCCACCTGATCGTTGCGCGATCGCGCAGTGTGCAGACGGCCGGCGACGGCGCCGATCTTCGCGCCGAGGCGCACCTCGACGTTCATGTGCACGTCTTCGAGCTCGGGACGCAGCGTGAAGTCGCCGCGCTCGTATTCGTCGAGGATCTCCTTGAGGCCGCGAACGATCTTGTCCGCGTCGGCTTTCGGGATGATGCGCTGGCGGCCGAGCATGCGAGCGTGAGCGATCGACGCCAGCACGTCGTATCGCAGCAGCCGCTCGTCGGCATCAATCGACGATGTGTAGCTTTCGACGAGGGCGTCCGTCGCCGCGTCGAAGCGTCCGCCCCACGGCTTCGCGCCGTTCGTCGAAGGAGCGGAGGCATCGCTCATGGGGGCGCCGGCTGCGTCTTTGCGAGCGCGTCGCTTGCCCCGTGGCGCACCAGCAGATTGAACCACTTGTCCTCCCGGACCTGCACGACGCGGCGGTCGTACTCCGCCGCGAGCCGCGGGTTGTTGAGCATGTCGACGACGGCCGGGATGAAGACGCGATTCAGGCCCGCGTAGTCCTCGCCCGTCAGCGGCCGCGGCGACAGATCGTCGAACAAGATGATGATATCAGGCTGCTGATCGAGCACGTACGCGGAGTCGTATTTCTCGTGGCCAGCGGCGAAGTCGCCGATCTTGATGTCGCGGTGCGCGATATGCTCATCGTTGATGCCGAGCATGTCGATCACGGGCAGCTGCGATTCGTAGCCGATGGCGCCGACCGGCACCGCGGCGATGGTCGTCGTGCCGGCGACGTTGCCGCGCAGCCAGCGGCCGATGTCGGCGCGATCGTCGACCGCGTGACGCTCGCCGGCGATGTTGAGCGCGTCGGTGACCGACGGATGCAACGTGAAGGCGATCGCGGCGGCGGCGAGGATCATCGCAGCGACGCCGAGCGATCGGCGATTGATGCGCGCGTCGTCGCGAAGCGATGCGATGATCGCGGCCGCGGACGCGACGACGATCGCGTAGAACAGCGGCAACACGGGCGCGACGAAGCGGAAGAGCAGCAGCGAATCGCCGCCGACGTAGGCCGTGTACGCGAACCAGGCGACGACCAGCGCGGCGACGTACGCGCCGGCGGCATGTCGGAGCCGCGGGGTCACGAGCGCGAGCGGCACGAGCAGCAGCAGCCAGCCGCCGTACTGCGACGCGAACGAGAGCGCGTACTCCAGGCCCCGATTGTACTGATCGATGCCGGAGCCGACCTTGGCGTAGTAGGTGTTCGGGTAGAGCCAGCCATACGTCGCGTACCGCCACCAGAAGTACGGCACGAACACCGCGGCGAAGCCGGCCGCCCAGACGATGAGGCGCACCACGTCTCCGAGCACACCCATGCGCCGACCGCCACTGCGGGCGCGCGATACGACGTCGGCGAGCTTGAAGACGCCCGAGACAGCGAACAGCAACACCCCGTCGGGGCGCGTCATCGCGACGAGCGCCCAGATCGCGCCGGAGATCGGTGGCGTCCCACGATCGCGCTCGCGGATGTGCAGCAGCACGGCGGCAAGCATCAGCGTCGCAAAGAGCGGCGCTTCGAGGCCGGCGGTCGCCCACAGCGACCAGGCGCCGGACGCGGCGAGCAGCAACGCCGCCGCGAGTCCGGCATGTGGCGCGAGATCGTTGTCATCGACGAGGTCGCGCGCGAGCGCGTACGTGCCGGCGGCGGCGGTGATCGCGAGCCCAAAGCCGAGCCAGCGTCCGGAGACGACGATATCGGCGCAGAAGTCGTGCGCGCCGGCGAGGATCACGACCCAGAGAAAATTGGTGTAGCCCTCGACGTGCGCGCCGGGGTTCCAGACGAGGCCGTCGCCGTCCGTGAGATTGCGGGCGTAGCGGTACGAGATGTAGGCGTCGTCGCTGGTGTAGCGGAAGTAGAAGTACTGAAGCAGCAAGATCGCCGCGGACGCGATGATCGCGGTCGCGGCGTATCGCCCCGTGGTCCGCGCAACGGGCAGCGCTGCGACGGAGATGCCGAGAACGCCCACGACGAGCCACGGAAAGTTCATCGGCGCGCCACCGTCAGCACGCCGCTATTGTAATTGCCATTCGGGGCTGGCGCTCATGTGGAAGTTGTTGAGCTGCAGCCAGTGCAGCTCCTCATACGGCCGCCCCAGCCCGAAACACAGCAGCACCTCGCCGCCTACCGCCAACTGCTCCTGCGCCCATCGCACGCGCTCCGGCACCGGCGTACGCATATCGTCGGAGAACAGCCGCACGTCGGTGATCGGCAGATCGAGATCATCCTGCCATTGCAGCCGAAGCCGGCCTCCGGCGTTGATCCTCACGCGCACGGGGTCCGTCGTGCGAACGATGAGCAACGAGCAGCGACCTTTGCCCTTCGGGACGACGAGGTTCGTGCCCTGCTGTCGCAAGTCCTTGCCGATCGGTGAGAAGTCATCGACAGCGAGGCGACGTAGTCGCGCGATGAAGTCGGGTCCTGACGACGTCTCGACGGGACGAATCGATGCGGGATCGAAGCGCACGTCTTCGACTTCGGGCCGCGATTGACGCGGCGACGTGCGTCCAATATCGATCACGCTACGGAGGTCAAGCGGCCCACCGCGACTCGCGAGGAGACGAGCGCTAAGGGCAGATGCTGCGACCGGACGAACGCGGCGATCCTTGTCGACATCGATGCCGGCGACGCAGACGTGACCGTCCCGCATCCGCGTGAGATCGGTGATCAATACCTTCATGCTACAGATGCTCCAGGCTCGCGCCCCACGCGCGCGAAAGCATTTCAGCGACCAGGCGGCGGTGACAATGATCGGCCGAGGCCTCGCTGCAGAGCAACGCCGTCTTGAGCTTGTAGGATTGCGGGTTGAGAGCGCCCGGCAGGCTCCGCTCGATCATCAATGCGAGGAATCCTCGCTCGTAGGCGGCCCAGTCCTTGGTACTTCGGTACTGCTTTAGCAAATCGTCGTTCGGCGCGAGGCGGAGATCGTGCGCGTACGCTATCTCCGCGCCCGCCAGGAAGAACTCCAGATCGTCGCGCTTCGCGAATCCATCGAGTTGCGATGTGTTGCGTAGACGCACGTCGACGACGCGTTCGACACCGGCGCCGGTCAGCCGTTCAAAGAAGTGCTGCGCTGAGGTCCGCGTGAAGCCGATCGTCGCGAGTTCCACGTGATGCCTTGCTCAAACGGTCCCGACTGCACGGCGATCGACTCCTCCGGCATGCACAGCCCATCGCCCCGGATGTGCACGATTTTGGATCGCGGCCAGTCTTGAAGCGAGAGAGCGCGCGCCACGAGCAAGTGACGATGACATCCGAGCGGACTCTCTTCGGAGCACATGAGCGCGATCCGTTGCTTGGTCGCCGCTCGCATCAACCGTCGCAGCCCGGCGCGAAACCGCTCACTTTCGCTCCACTCGTAGTACAGCACATGACGTTCGGCGTCGTAGAACTGCGAGTTTGTCGGCCTACCGCCCAGCGAGTCACCCATGTACGCGTACCGAAACCCGGCGCGCGTTAGAAGCGCCGCGAGCGGTCGGCGACTGAATTGCGGCGCGAAACGTGAGACGGGATGAGAGCGGACATCGACCACGACTTCAACGCGATAGGGCATGAGCAGCGCTACGAAAGATTCGAAGGAAATGCTGGAGTGGCCGATCGTGAAGATGACCGGCGAACTGATATCCATACACGCGCCCAGATCGACAAGGCTCGCAAACATACGTTCTGATTCTACTCGAAAATAGGCAGTTCTGTCATCTCCCACAGCGTGTGGATCGTGTATTCGGGCGTGATGCTTTCGTCGTGTGCGTAGTCGCCGAGGGCGCGGCCGGTCTGTGCTCGCGTTGCAGGCAGATCGGGCGGCACTTCGCCTACCTGCTCTGCTTCGTGCTTCGGATCGGGTTTGAGGACGACGCGCCAGATCGCCATCATGCCGAGCGCCTGCGACGCCGCGACATCTGCGCGGAGCGAGTCGCCGACCATCACAGTCTCGTTCGCGGCGATGTGCATCTCGTCGAGCACATGTTGAAAAATCTGAGCGTGCGGCTTCATGTAGCCGAGATCGCAGGAGACCGCGGTCGATTCGAAGTAGCGGTCAAGGCCAAGCTCGCGCATTTCCTCGATGAAGCGCGGGCCGCCGAAGACGCGGTTCGTGACACAGCCGAGTCGGTAGCCGTGATCGCGCAGCCAGTCGAGCGTGGCGAAGGCGTCGTCGAACATCGTCCGGCCGAGCGTCAGCCCGCCGAGATTCCAGGCGTCCCACAATTGCGCGCCCTGCTCGAGCGTCACGTTCAAGCCCATGCCGTTGGCGATGTCACGGACAACGGAGTTGAAGTCGGGGCTGATGCAGTCGCCCTCGTACGCGGCGCGGTCGGCGCGCTCGACGCCGAGACGGATCTCGCGGCCGAGGAAGCGCAACTCGCCGTCGAGCGGGATGCCCCACTCCTTCAGCACGCCGCCGATGCGGCTCATCGTTTGCGTGCGAATCTCCATCGCCGGCGGCAGCTTCGGGAAGTGCCAGAGCGTGTCGCCTAGATCGAACAGGACTGCCTTGATCGCCATCAATCGCCTCCGCCGCGAGGATAGCGAGCGCGCGCGCGACGGGCCACCACCGCCGCCCGCGCGCCATAGACGCTAGCTCGGAGTGCGATCTATGATCGATCGAGCGGTTACGAATATGTTGCCATCTGCGCGACGAACGTGACTGCTGCTGAAAGGAGAGCCGGAATGGCTCCGCTCGCAATCCTGATCATCGTGCTTGTCGTGCTGGTCGTGTTTCTGTTTCTCGTGTTCTTCAGCGGCATGCTGGTGAACGTCGGCGGCCAGCAGATCGGCGTTATCGAGCGCCGATTCTGGGGTAAGTCGCTGCCGGAGTCGCGCGTCGTCGCCATGCGCGGCGAGATCGGCATCCAGGCGCGCGTGTTACAGCCGGGTCTCGCGATTTTGCCGCCGTTCATCTACAAGGTCTCCAAGGACGACATGCTCGTCATCGCCGAAGATGAAGTCGGGCTGCTGGAGTGCATCGACGGCCGGCCCCTCGAGCCGGGCCACATCTTCGGACGGCACGTCGAGGGCCACGATTCGTTTCAGGACGGCGAAGGCTTCCTGCGCAACGGGGGCCAGAAGGGGCCGCAGGTCGATATCCTCGCGCCCGGCAAGTATCGCATCAACACGTATCTCTTCCGCGTGCGGACGGAGCCAGCGCTCATCGTGACGCAGGGACAGGTTGGCGTCGTCAGCTCGCGCGACGGCGATCCGATGGCGTCCGGGCGTCTGCTGGCTCAGAAGGTCGACGGCCACCTGGGGTTCCAGAACGGCGAGGCGTTCTTCCAGGCGGGCGGCCAGCGCGGACCGCAGATCGAGGTGATCTTCCCCGGCCGCTACCGGATCAACATGGATCTCTTCAACGTCGAGGTGCAGCCGGCGACGATCGTGCAGGCGAACCAGGTCGGTCTCGTGACGGCCAAGGACGGCTCTCCCCTGCCCGGCGGCGAGCTCGTCGCCGCGACGGTGCCGAATCACAACGACTTTCAGGACGCGTCGGCGTTTCTCTCGAACGGCGGACAGCGCGGGCCGCAGTACGATCTGCTGAAGCCGGGCACGTACTACATCAACCCGCTGATGTTCGATGTGAAGCTCGATAACGTCGCCGTCGTCCAGCGCGGCGAGGTGGCGGTGCTGGTGTCGAACGTCGGCAAGGAGCCGGAGGACATTCCGATGTCGGAGCGGCTTGCCGGCAAGGAACGTTATGTCGTGCCAGCCGGCTTCCGTGGCATCCAGGCCGAGGTCGCCGGTCCCGGCGTCTATTATCTGAACCGCTGGGCGTACATCGCCTACATCATCCCGACCACCAACCTGACGATCGACTGGGCCGAGGAGAGCGGCACCGCGCCTGATGACGACGGCGCCGGCGGCAACACGAACGCCAGCGGCGGCATCCGGCGCGCCCAGCTCTTCAACCCGCTGGCCGTCATCAGCCGCGAAGGCTTCGAGATGCGGGTCGGCGTCAAAGTCGTCATCCGTGTGCGGCCGGAGCAGGCGCCGCTGATGGTGGCGAAGATCGGCTCGATCGAGAACCTCATCGACCATGTCGTGCACCCGATGATCGACTCGTCGTTCCGCAACCAGGCGTCGTCGTCGGAAGCGATGAACTTCATGCAGGATCGCGCCGATGAGCAGGCGAAAGCGGAAGCGCGTACGCGCGAGGAACTCGAGAAGTACCACGTCGAATGCGTCTCGGTGTTAATCTCGCAGATCATCCTGCCGCAGGAACTGATGGAGATTCACACGCGGCGCGTCATCGCCGCGCAGCAGCAGGACATGTTCGTCGAGCAGCAGAAGTCGGAAGAGAAGCGCATCGACACGGAGAACACGCGCGCCAAAGCCGACAAGCAGCCGGAGCTCGTGGCGGCGCAGATCTCGGTGCAGGTAGCCGAGCAGACAAAACAGCGCACGATCCTCGAAGCCGAGGGCCGCGCGCGTGGCATCGAAGTCGAAGGCGAGGCCGAGGGCACACGGATTCTCGCCATCGGCACCGCCACGGCGGAGGCGTACGAGAAGCAGGTCGCAGCCGTCGGCCAGGCGAATCTCGCCGGCATCGAGGTAACGAAGTCGATCGCTGGTGCCGGGCTGAAGATCACGCCCGAGATCAACATCGCCGGCGGCGACAACGGTGGCGGCAATATTTTCTCGGCGTTCATTGCCCAGTTGATGTCGCAGAACCGCAACGGCGGCGCCGGCACGAACGGCAGCGCCGGGACGCCGCCGCAGACGTAGGATCGTCGAGGGACTGCTGCGGAGCTGACATCGTGTTGAGAGAGAGCGTGCGCGCACGACGATCGCTCACCCCGGCCTTCGGCCACCCCTCTCCCTCAAGGGGAGAGGGGATCGTTTCGGCGATTTGAAGCTGAGACCGGGAGACTTTCAAGACAATGGTGCCATGGGCGCGCGACGGCAGTTGAGGCGGAGGACACCGTGGGTGAGACGACGATCGTGCTTGACGCGCTCGTGTTTCCGGAGTGCCCGCGATGGCACGATGGGAAGCTCTGGTTCTCGGACGTGCATGCGCACCAGGTTCGGACGCTGGCGCCGGATGGTACGTCGGCGGTTGAGGTCGACGCGCCGTTGCAGCCCGCGGGGCTCGGATGGCGGCCGGACGGGACGCTGCTGGTCGTGAAGATGGCGGAGCGGCGATTGATGCGGCTCGCGGGCGGCGAGCTCATCGAAGTCGCCGATCTCAACGCGATGGAGGATGTGTCGCTCAACGACATGGTCGTCGATGCGTCGGGCCGCGCATACGTCGGCGCGTTCGGGTTCGACATCAACATCGGGCAGCCGTTGAAGCCTGCCAGCATCTTTCTCGTACAACCTGACGGCACGGCGAGCGTCGCGGCGAACGACCTGCTCTTTCCGAACGGCATAGTGATCACGCCCGACGGCCGCACGCTGATCGTCGCCGAGACGGCCGGTCGCCGGCTGACCGCGTTCGATGTCGCGACCGACGGATCGCTGAGCGGCCGACGCGTGTGGGCGGCGCTCGATGTGTTTCCTGACGGCATCTGTCTGGACGAGGAGGGCGCGGTGTGGGTCGCGTCGCCGGTCACGGGTGAGTGCGTCCGCGTACGCGAGGGCGGCGAGGTGTTGGAGCGCGTGAAGGTTGCGGCGCGCGGCGCGTACGCCTGCATGCTCGGTGGCGAGGATCGCCGGACGCTGTACATGTGCACGGCGACGACGACGGGGCCGGAGCTTGCGAAGGGCATCTCGGTCGGGTGGATCGAGTCGGTGCATGTCGAGGGTGCGGGCGTTGGCTTGCCGTAGGCGGCGCGATGATGTCCATTCGTCGTGATGCGTCCGCGGCCCATCGCGCATGACGCCTCCGACAATGAGCGCTTCGTCGCCGCGCGGTAGTGCGAATGTACCTTGGCGATTCCTCGCCCGTCGCCGACTATGGTGGCATGATTCAAGCTCACGCCGCGCTTCCGACTCATCGCCGATCATTGTGGGGCGCGCTCCTGCTGGAGATCGCGCCCGTGTTGGCGCCGGTCCTCGCGATCTCCGCGCTCGTCGGCCTGCTCTTGCTCGATCCGCCGTTGGTGGTCGCGCAGGTGCTCGTGACGCCGTTGTTCTTCGCGTGCTTCCTGTTCTTCCTGTCGGGGATGGGCTGGCTGTACGCCGGGGAACAGCGGATCGGGATCGCGTTGATGATCGGACGCGGAGTCGCGGCGATGGCGCTCGCTTCGTTTTCGTTTCGCGCGCTGGGCGAAATCGACTGCGGTCGGAGTTGCGCGGGGCCGACCGATGTCGCGATTATCCCGCTGCTCTTCGTCGCCGTCGGCGTGCCGATCGTGTCGACGATCATGCTGGGCGTCGCGATGGTCGCCCAACGCTGGCGAGTAGACGGCTGAACGATGATTGCGCAACGTGAGCGTGCGCGCCTCCAAGGAGTGGCTCGGAAAACGCACGCAGTTGGGCTTAGGCCCGACGCGTACGAGGATGAACGTCTCGTGGCAGCCGCCCACCTCACCCCGGCCTTCGGCCACCCCTCTCCACGTTGTGGAGAGGGGATCGTTTCGGCGAGGGGAAGCTGGCGCGAAGAGACATTCAAGGCAACGCCGGGGAGAGTCGAAGGTTCAGCCGACGCCGGCGCGTTGCGGCTCGGGCGCTGGGGCGGTGGCGCGTTCGGGCTCGTCGGCCATCTGGTTGCGTTCGTAGTAGAGGCGAATCAGGGCGTCGGCGAGCTTCTTTGAATCGTGGCGGTAGCGGTTCTCTTCGGCGATGACGTCGGCCTTGACGACGCGCGCGCCGTCGAGGTTCATCTCGTCGATGCGCACCGGTTCCGAATGCCACTCTTCCGGCAGCGTCGCCTCGGTGTTGCTGTTGGCGAGGACGAAGTCGAACGGCGCGTCGCCCTTCAG
>JBBQVO010000121.1:0-9962 GCA_038211505.1 Dehalococcoidia bacterium
GATCGATGATCGCCGCCCATCTAGGATCAGGTCGCCGCTTGAGCGCGTACCCGCGCCCGATGCGATCATAGGTTGTCACGACGTCAATCTACGCTAGAAGGCGGCAGCCGCCAGTTCACCACTTCCATCAAACAGCCGTGAGCGCACCCGTGATCCGTCGGCTGTGGAACAACGAGGCGCCTCCGTCATGGACGACCCGCAAGGAATGCTGACAGCAGTTGGAAGAAACCGCCAAGAAAACCGGTAGCCCGATTGGAGCCGGCACTTAGTCGTGGCGCGATCATTCGAATCGACGCCTTGTCGACCAACTCTTCGAACGCCATTCCGTCGACGTTTCGCACGTTGGCGGCGCGAAGGCGATCGGCCAGCGACACTGCAGATCGGAACGCTCTGATGTGCTCTCTACAACCTCCTCGAGACGGACGCCGTCGTTCTCCGCGGGCGCGAGTACCACTCGCCGTCCGACGCCGTCCCACGCGCGGAGGTCCTCGGCTCCTTCAGCGCTGATGCTGAGCTGTACGTCTGAGATCGCATCGTACGCCCACGGCGCGCCGACCCCGAACGGCAAGAAGATCGGCGGAGTGATGGACGTTCCTTCTGTGGCGGCTTGGTCTGGCAGTGTGATCCGCACAGGAGTGAGCTCACTAGTCGCCAATCATATCAGTGCGGGCCGCCCGAAGATCGTCAGCGACCGACGAAGATACCACCCAGGGCACCTGCGGTTCTTCACTGCGTTCAGAGTGACAGTCGGTGTGGACCCATGCCGCACAGATCAATACCGCAAAAGATGCGGACGGTCGGCGGGATAACGACTGTCCGCCGGAGAATGTAGCTGCCATCGGAGAGATACCACGGGCACCTGCGGTTCCTCGACTGCGTTCGGAATGACAGTCGCTTCGCCGGATCGTCAAACGCAAGCACAGTGGACGCAGAATGCCACGACGTGCGCCACAGCGAGCAGGCCTACGCGCCTGGGGGGAGGGCTGGGGGCTTTTGATCGAGGATGCGGTCGGCGCGGACTACGAGGCGTTTGTCGTATTGGTGGGTGGCGGAGTTGAAGACGCCGCCGCAGGTGATCAGCGTGACGCTGTCTTTGCCGGTCGGGCCGACGATCTGGTCGACGGGGGCATCGGCGGCCTCGAACTGCTGCTTGAAGTTCACGGCGTACTTGTAGTCGCTGCCGTCATCGAGTTTGATCTCGATCAGGTCGCCCGCCTCCAGATCCTTGAGGTTCCAGAACACGGCGGGGCCGACGTGGACGTAGTCGACGTGCGCGGCGAAGACGGCGTTGCCGCCGAAGCCCGGGTGGGCGCTGAAGTCGTACCAGGCGACGTCGTAGGCGTTGTCCGGCGCCTGCATGACGCCCGCGTCATCGACGCCTTTGACGACGATCTGCGCATCGATCTTCGCCTTATCGACGACGATGCGGGCGATCGGGGAGTTGCTGCCCGGCGGGAAGAGCGGCGAAGGCGTCGGCGTGGGGCCGACGGTCGGCGTCTCGATGTGGCCGAAGCCGGCGATCGTCGCCAGGCTGCTGTTGCCCGGCGTCTCGCCGACGCCGAACCAGTAGATCGCCACGAACAGCGCGACCGCCGCGGCGATCATCAGCGTTCCGACCGTCATCAGCGCGACCGATATGCCGTTCCGGTTCACCCGCACCCTATCCCTTTGCACTGATCATCGGCCGACTCCGATGTGCCCGCTGTCCGCCGACGCCGGCGTCTGTCGCTGCGTCAAACGCGGACGCCAGCCTCTGGCGCCGCCGGGTTAGACGCGGACGCCAGCCACGGGCGCCGCGGGCTAAACGCGGACGCCACGCACGATGTAGCGGTTACTGTAGTGGCCGCCGCTGAAACTGCCGATGCAGGTGACGAGCGTGATGCTCTCCTGCCCGGTCTGTCCAACGTACGCCGAGAAGTCCGCTTCTGGATCGGCCCACTGCCCCCACTGGACGGAGTAGTTGAATGACCCATGATCGGTGTATGCCGTCACGATGTCGCCGGGCTGCAAGTCGCGGATGCTCCAGAAGACGGCCGGGCCGACGTGGATGTAGTCGACGTGGCCGGCGAAGACGGCGTTCGCGCCCGGCTGACCGGGTACGCCACCGACGCCCACCCATGACTGCGAGAAGTCGTACCACATGACGGCGAACGCGCCCGTCGGGTTGCCCATCGTGCCATCGCTGCCGACGGTGCGGCTTTCGACCGAGGCGTTGACGCCGATCGACGGGATGACGAGCGTCCAGTTCGTGCCTTCGGCCGGGCCGGGGCCGGTGAGTTCGCCGTCATCGGCGCGCTGTGCGCCACCGGACGGAACGTCCGGTGCGGGGGGGGCTGCGCCGGTTCCGCCGCCCTGGACGTTGTTGTAGTCCGGCGATGTGCCACCGCCTGTCGGTGCGCCGCCGCCGCCGTTCGTCGCCTGCAGGCCGGCGCTGGCGGGCGTCGGTGATGCCGTGGGCGCCACGGTGGGAGGCGGCTGCGTCGGCTTCGGCGCGGCTGTCGCCGTCGCGGGCGCTGGCGACGGTACGACCGCCTCCGCCTTCGGCTTGGAACTGCCGCCGCCGGAGAAGACGGCGTAGCCAACGCCGACCGCGCCCAGCGCGAGGATCACCGCCGGTACGCCGGCCAGCAGCAATCGCTTCAGCGGACTGGCGTTCCGCCACAGTGCGTTCAATGATTCTGGCATTTTTCGCCCTCCCCCGTTCGTCCAACTATTTTCGCCCACCGTATCGTCGGCGGACAATCAGGCTTACGCCTAGATCGTGATGTGTGATGGCCGCAGCCCTCGCTGCGGCGCCGGCGCTCCCCTATACGACGCGACGGCCCCAGATGATCTGCCGCATGTTGTAGTGTCCGGCCTCGAAGTCGCCGCCGCAGGTGATCAGCGTGATCGACTCATCGGCCGTCGCCTGGACGATCTTCGACCAGTCGAGGGTCGAATCGCCGACATCGATCTGCTTGTTGAACTCGATCTTGTAGTTCACCGACGTGCCGTCGTCGAGTTGCACCGACACCATGTCGCCGGCCTCGAGCTGGTGCAGATTCCAGAAGACGGCGGGGCCGTAGTTGATGTAGTCGACGTGGCCGGCGATGACGGTGTTGCCGCCCTTGCCCGGCAGCCCGCCGAGGCCGTCCCATTGCGAGAAGTCGTAGTAGACGACGTCCTCGGGGCCGTTGGGGTTTGGCATCTGACCGTCGCCGCCGACGGACTTCACCGAGAACGACGCATTGACGTTGATCTTGGGGATGACGAGGTGGGAGCCGCGGAAGTCGCCGCGCGACGCCGTCCCGGTCCCGCGCGCATCGAGATCGCTCGTCGCGAGCACGGAGCCGGGGCTGATGGCGATCGGCGTCTTGAGGCCGGCGTTGGCACCCGGCGTCGGCGTACCGGCGGGCGTCTTCGTCGCGGCGACCGTCGCGGTGCCGGATGTCGCGGTGGCCTTCTTGCTGCCGCCGCCGCCGCAGCCGGCGAGCACGGCCGTCGCTGCCAGCATCGCGCCGACCGCCAGCATCGTCAGTCTGGGCGTCGCGCGTGATGCGCGTTCCCACGTTATGTGCGCGCGCGTCCGTATGGCCGATCCTGCGTTGCGTTGTCCCTGCATGCGCTTGCGTTCCCTCGTCTCAATTCTCGCCCGGCGGCCGCCTGGATCACGTTCAGGCGTCGCGTCTGCGAGAGCCACCTTCCCCGCACGCCACATATTGCCACATTTGGCCGACTCAAGCCGCGTGCGATGAGGCCTTCGGCTTACCATGAGTCAACTCTCATGTATACGCAGGATCGGATGCGTACGGATGTTTCGCGTGATGGCGCACGGGTTTAACCACGAAGAGCGGACTGGAGACTGGAGACTGGAGACTGGAGACACGATGACCAGCGCGCAGCCGACACATCGGGTCGCCCCTACGCGATAGTTCGTCCGCCTCCGCGCGCGGGCAGCCACGTGGGGCCCGCCGCTCCAAGGTGATCGCGCGTCGTTGGCCGACGCAGGCGGCCAGATCGGGCACTCCTACGGCGCGACATCGGTGCGCTGGCGGCGTTTCGCCTTTGGCTTGGCCCATACTGCTGACCTTCGTTCGCCCTTCGTGCCCTTCGTGGTTCGGTCGAGCGTGGAAAGCGGGAAGGCCCCCTCTTGCGAGGGGGCCTTCCGGTTCAGGACATCCGTGTCCTAGTTGGCCCTACGGCGGGCCAGGGAGTGCGATTACTTCGCGGCCTTGCGAACAACCGCACCACCGGCGACGAGGGTCAGCGCGCCCAGGGCGACGAGTGCGAGCGCCCATGCCGGGAAGCTGCTGTCGCTCTGACCGAGGTAGCCACCGTTACCGGTGTCGGGGCCGCCGATGCGGCCGGACGGCGGCGCCGGCGGGGCCGGCGGCGCCGGCGGAGCCAGCGTCGGCTGCGTTGCCAGCGGCAGGGCGCAGTCCACGCGGACTGAGGTCTGCACCGGCGTCGCAATTGTCGAGTCACCAGCGCTGACGATGACCGTCACGCCGGCACTCGAGTTCGACAGCGGCGTAATCGTGGTCGACGCCTTGCCACCCGCGGTCTTGGCGTTGATCGGGTTCGCCGTGCCCAGGGCCACGACCGAGAAGTTCACCGGCACACCATCGGCAACGTTGTTGCCGTTGGAGTCGGTGACGGTGGCGGTCACTGTGGAGGTCTCGGAGCCATCGCACTTGATGGACGAGGCGACCGCAGCGACGTTGTTCGTCGACGGCACGCCCGAGACGGTGATCGGCAGCTCAGACTTGTCAGTCGAGCTGAGAGCCGTGCACAGGGTCGCGCTACAGCTGAACAGGTTGATCTGAGCACGAATCGTCGTCGTGCCCGTCTCGTTACCGCCGCAAACGACGATATAGGAGGCGGTCGGTGCGCCATCCGCCTTCGGGTCGAGCGACAGGATCGTACTGCCGGCGATTTCTTCAAGCGGGGTGCCGATTCCGAACGCGATCTTCTCTGCTGCGGAGGTCGGAGGCGTTCCACCGTCCTCCGGAGGGGTGACGGTGAAGAACACCGGGATGCGCGTCAGAACCGTATCGTTCTGGTCGAACACCTGGGCGTACGCAAGCGTGGATGTGGGGTTGGTAACCGCGGCAAAATCGTTGACGCTGGTACCGGGAATGCCGAGCTCGCCCGGCGTTGTGCTGTCGTTGACATCGCCGACGCACTTGACGACGTTCGCCGTCGTCTTGTTCGTCTCGATGTTGTTCTCAACGAGCGTAAGTTTCACGTCATTCGGCGAGCCGACGACGTTGACGTCGAACGACTGGGGCACCGCGCCCTGGGTCACGGTGACGGTCTTGACGTCCTTCGGGACGGCGCCATCGACGAGCAATCCGTCGACAACGACGCCCGAGCAGCTCTGATCCGTCAACGTCGAGCAGGCTGCGGCGGATGCGTCGCCGTTGTTCGGTACGACGCTGCTGCAGTCATTGTCACCGGCCGGCGTTACGGCGAACTCGGTGTTGCAGTGCCAGTCGTTGGAACCGGCGTCTGTCGTGGTGAAGGACAGACCGTTCGGAGCATCGAACACGACCTGCGACTCATTGTTCGTGAAGACGAACACGTCCAGGGTACAGGAGAGACCGTTGACGAAGTCTCCCGCGGGCCCAAAGCCGAGGCGGTTCGTGTTTGCGCGTTGCGTAACGGCGGGACCCGAAATCAGCGCCTTGCAGTCTGTGCTGATCTGGTTGTCGTCCCAGCCCTCGTCGAGGTGGCCACGGAAGTCGGAAGCGTTGAGCTTCCCGTCCTCGTTGCCAATGGCATTCGCCAAGGCCGTGATGTCCGTGGCGGTAATCCCCGTGGCGGGGTTGGCGGGATCGCACACCTTGTTGAGATCCGCGGCCGTTGTGGCGTCCGTTGTGTCGCCGTCAATGGCGCTGGCGATGAACTCACAACCGATGACGACGACGTCCGTCGTGTCGGCGTGAGCCTTTGGAGTGCTCGCGGTGAGGCTGCTGCCGAAGCCCACGATGAGGGCCGCGACGACTGCCAGAACCCCGAGGCTCAGTGTCTTAACCAATGTCTTTTCCTCCTGATGGTGAGTGTGCGGGCCTTCTTCGGGCTGCGCACATTCCGGCGGTATGTGTAAGGCGTTCGTTTCGTACTTTGTCTTGCTGCGTCAGCGGGCGCCGGTTCCCGGCACTCCCGTCGTCCTCGGCCGAGTTATGGCGACGCGATGCGCCAGATCCTCAACGTTCCGCTGTGCGCTCCGGCCCTCCTTTCCTCCTCCAACGCGGGGCTTGACTCGTCCGCCTTCCGTGCGGGATTGCACCAACAGACGCGCCAGTACGGCCTGGGCCGCATGGACGCTCGGCGGTATAACGCCCGCGCGAGACAAAAGGTTAACCAGCGATCACACCGATTTTCATCGGGATCTCCCTTAGCCGGAGTATGTCCAGCGGGAACCCGTGAAGCTCGCCATCACCGTTATGTCGCATTGAGGCGGCGGATAATTGCCGGAAGCAGAACAGGGAGGCCATGCGGGCCTCCCTGTTCTCAGATTCAGATCACGAGCGGTTAGTCGATGCGGCGCTTCAACAAAGCACTGGCGCCGACGAGGGTGATTGTGCCGACGAGCAGCTCGATCACGAGTGCACCCGACGCGCCACCCGAACCGGCGGCCCCGCCGGAACCCGTGTCGGGCCCGCTAATCGTCCCGGTCCGAGGGCCATTGGCGGCGGCTGCGGCGCCCGCAGCGGCGGCGGCGTTTGCGTTCTGGACGGCGGGCGGCGGCGGACCGCCGCTGCAAGCGACAAGAATTGAGTTCTGCAAAATGACCGGCGTCGTCGAGAATGCGGCATCCGTGAACGTTTGGGCGGCAATCGTCCTACCGCCGATCAGTCCGCGCGTTGGGGTCAGGACGTTACTTCGCTGCTTGCCATTCACCGAAACGGTGACGATGACGCCGGCCGGGCCACCGTCAGCCGTGATGTTGTTGGCGCCGGCCAGTGGCGTAAGCGTCGTGCTACCCGCACCAGCCGCACTATCGGCTTTGAACGGATTCACGGTACCGAGCGCGACCGTCGAGAAGTTAATGTCGAGCCCGTTCGCGACGGGTTGGCCGTCTTCGTTGAGCACCGTCGCCGTGACCTTGGACGTATTCGTGCCGTTGCAGTCGATTGACGGCGGATCCGCGGCGAGGGCGATCGTGGCCGCCGGTGCGATCACATGGATCGTCACGGACGCGCGCAAATCCGACTCAGGCGCCGAAGCGACGCTCGAGTCGGCAACGGCGTCCAGCCGAACCTTCTCAACGATGTCGCCGGGTGTATCAAACCCACAGACAAATTGTGGAAATCCGATTCCCAGCGGACCCGTATCCAAGGTCGGTGTCTCTGGAAGTGCGACTCCGCCGCTGGGTGTCGGAAGGTCGATGTCGAGAAGCTGCGTCGTGGCGACGATCGGGTGATCCCACGCGATCAACTCGCCGGCAAGTTCCGTCCCGTCTTCGTCGAGAACCTTCGCGACGATCACGGCCTTTTCCGCACTGCCGTTTGCGCCCAGGACTCCGTCGGCGCTCGCTTCGAAGTTGCAATCCGTCGGCCGCGGAACTCCATCGCTGACGAGGCACTTCTGGACTTGCGGATCGCAGGGGTTCGGATTGGAGGAACCGATATTCGCTCCAAACTTCGGGGTCGCCGGGGTGGCGCCCGTCGAGATCGTGTCCTTTCCGAACAATGGGGACAACGTGATCTTGTCCGGCGTACCGGTGATCGTGAGATCGACCGGGAAGCTGATGTTCTTCTCGATAACATCGATGTGCGCGTGGCCGGAGTGTCCCTCGGGCTTATCATTTGCGTCCGGGACGAAGTTCACCGTTACGACACCATCGCCGGGCAATGTCGAATTCGGGTCGCAGTCTGGATCGTACGCCGCCGTGCAATTGAACTCTCGCCCCAGGTTGTTGCGAGCAACGTCTTCAAAATGGCCGATATCGGTCTTGTACAACACGGGAAATTGATCGTCCACGAATGTGATCAGGCTGGACGCCTGACCGAAATGCACCTGGTTCTTGTCAAGGTCGATCTTTGCGAAGTCGGCCGGCGCCGGGCGCACGATAGGTTGTCCTGTGTCGGAGCAGTCCAGTGCGCCGGGCCCATTCGGAAGCTTGGCGAGGCAACGATCGAGCCCCTGAATGCCTGGCTGCGTCGTGATCAGTCCGCAGGCGGCTACCGCACTGAAGGCGGTCAGACCACCGAAGGCGACAGCGAGCGGGATGCAACTGCCGGTGTTCAATGCGATGACGTCCGTCACGGTCGCCTGCGCGGGCTTCGTGGGCTGCGTACCGATGCTCGTCGCAATTGCGACGGCGGCGACAAGCGCGGCCAATGTCGTTATTTTGATCGCGTTTCTCACGGAGGATCCCTTCGACGTTCTCATCGTTCCCATTAGTCCTCCCGCCGCACGTGCTGCGCGACGCCGGCGCCGATGTGGAGGCCACCAGCGAGGACGCCAGCGGCGAGCGAAGCCAGCACGATCCACGAGGCGCCGATGCCGGAACCGCCGCTACCGCTACCGGTATCGGGCAGGCGGATAGCGCCACGGCCAGCACCGTTCGCGCCGCCAGCTGGCCCGGATCCATCGTTCGGCGGCGGAATGTTGCCTGCGGGTGGTATCACGGCCGGGGGCGGTGGCGGCGCCGTTGTCCCGGCGGCGACGACGGTCGGCGTGCCAGGGGTCGGCGTCACGGTCTTGAAGGCTTCGGATGTAGGCGTCGGGCAACCGGCAGAACCTTGAATGCACGTCGGGGTGCTCGTCGGAACCGTGGTGGCAACGGAGGTCGCCGTGCCCGTGGGCACCGTTGTCGGCGTCGCGACCACTGCACCGATGCTCGTGTCGTTACAGGTTAGTGGGTCGCCTTGCGGCGGATTGCATGAGAATTCATTGCTGCTCACGTCCGCGATGTCGCCTGCCGCGATGCTGAACGTGCCGCTACCCGCGACCGGGCGAGTGTAGTGAACGACCGCCAACTGCACAGATTGACCGACCGCCAGCGTAAGATTGGCGCTAGCGAAACAACTGATGAAAGAATGCTGCGTGTTGGGGTTGTTCGCTTCGAGCGCGCGGGGATAATTCGCGACTCCCTCGTCGTCGTTAATCGGATCCGGCGGCGTGCACGACCATGTGCCTCCGATCGCGTCGTTGAAGTCCGGATTTCCCGTCTTTCCGGCGTTCGACGCACTGACGTTCGTGGCCACGAACAGACTGGTGTTCGTGTTCGCAACTTCGAAATTGAACGCGCTCACGTCGGCTGACGCACCGCTCGTGTTCGTCACGATCACGCCGATATCAATAGGCGTCGTGCCAGCGGCCGCGGCGCAAAGCGCATCGGGTGTGGTCGCCGTGCTAACGTCGCAGTCCAAGCTCAGCGTGAATGGCGATACGGCAGCTGAGGCCGTAGGCGTATTAGTGCCGCCGCTTGCTGCGAATAACGTGGCGCCGACGGCGACGGCTACCAGCGCGGCCACGGGTATGGCCTGCCATCTCCTCTTGTACAACGGGGTCCTCCTCGCTCTCCTGCGGATCAACGGCGGAACCATACCAGCATCGGTCGGGCTTCGGCAATAGAAATCGGGGAAAACGTTAGACAGCGATGGCAAGCGGCCGCGTATCAGATCCATACACACGGCAAGAGAGAAGGCCCCGATATGTGGCCTTCTCTCTTCAACTATCACAGTGGTTCGCGACGATCACGTCGCTAGTGATGCGTGTCAGCTGCGGCGTCGGCGCATGACGACGGCACCGAGAATGCCGGCACCGGCGGCGGCGAGCGAGAGCAGCATGACGAGCATGTCGGTCGTGTCGCGACCGCTGCCCTGGCCGGCGTTCGGCAGCGCTGTCGTGCCGGCAGCGGCGCCGGCGCGGGCGGCGGCGCTGTTGCCGCCGGTCTGCGCGGCCAGCACGGCGTTGGCGGGCGTCGACGTGGACGTGGCCGCGGGCGTTACGGGCGTCGCCGTCGACTG
>JBBQVO010000122.1:0-9960 GCA_038211505.1 Dehalococcoidia bacterium
CGATACTCGCACCCGTGGCGTCGCTTCCGGCGAAGACGTGAAGATTGTGCGGAACGCCGGCGTCCTGGTTGTCGAACGCGATCGTCACGGCTCCCGCCGTCGAAGTGAGCGCCTCTTTGTCGAACTTGAGTGTCGAGCCCGAAGTCTTGATCGCGAGGGCTGCGCCTGCACCCGCCGTCCCCTCGTTCGCGGAGGCAGGCGTTGCTGACGACGCGCGCGTCGGACTCGACACCACAGTCTTCGCGTTCGGCGCCGGCGTGATCTTGAATTGCACCACCGGCGTCGGGTCGCTGACGTCGGCGCTGTTGCAGGCTACGCCGGCCGAGGCGACGAGCGCGCCGAACAGCATCAACTTCGATAGAGGGAGGAACGAGATCATCCAGATCGGCCGCTTGTGCCCGCGTCGTTCACGGTCAGTGTCCCGCATGGGTCGTCGCTCCTGAGTCCGGTGTTGCGGCGTCGGTTGCCCCTGGCTGGATGGATGCGATCGCGTCCGCGAGGGTCTTCGCCAGCGCATCGATGTTCAGGCTGTCGGTGTACACGACCGGGATGATCATGCCGCCGTTGGCCACGGCAAGATTCAGCGACTTGCCGTCCGGCCCCATGACGTGAGAGAGCACGTGGCAGTGAAAGATCCAGGCGCCCTTGCCCGGCGCGTTCATCCGTACCTCAACGTCGATCGTCTGGCCGGGCGCGACCAGCACCGTATTCTCAACGACCCCGTTCCCGCCCGTACCGTCGAGGTTCGTGCCGTCGCGTGCGATCTCCTTGGTGAAGTGCCCGTGAAAGTGCATCGGGTGCAACTCGATCGCGCTGATGTTGATCATGCGCACACGTAACAGGTCGCCCTTTTTCACGAGCCAGGGATCAATGTTCGGGAATTCCTTCCCGTTGATCAGGTAGTGGCCGTTGATGTTGTTCAGCAGGACGATGTGGTCCTGGTCGTACCGGCCGTCTCCGCCGTCGACAGGGTCGACAATGAACGCCCCGCTCAGACCTTTGCTCACCTGTTCCATGTCGTCCATGTGAGCGTGATACATGAACGTTCCGGGCGTGCTGGGAATCGTGAACTCGTACACCATCGTCTCGCCCGGCATGATCGGCGGCATCGTGAGGCCGCCGATGCCATCCATCGAATTCGGCACGATGAGCCCGTGCCAGTGGACCGTCGATGCCTCGTCGAGATGATTCGTGTAATAGATGCGCACCTTGTCGCCGGCACGGAAGCGCAGAGTCGGGCCGGGGATCTGTTCGTTGTATCCCCAGACCTCTTCCGGCGGCTGGTCGTCGCGGAACTGCCAGAGGAACTTCGAACTGGTGAGATGGACGGTCTTCAGGCCGTCCTCAACCGTCACCTCAGCTTCTTTCGGGCCGAAGTTCTGTGTCGCCGCCCGCGCCCGGCCGGGATCGGCGTTGAACCCAAGGAATGCGACCACCGCGGCGGCGATGATCACCGTCAACCACGGTGCGATGAACCATGTTCGTCTCATGTCTGCTCCTACTATCGCGATGCAATGCAGGCATCGTCGCTGGTCGAGTAAAGGAGCGGAATAGGCCGAACGGCACATCGAACACGCCCGATCGGCCCTCCTGCGTCAACGTGTTCGGCTCGGGGGTCAATTGGCACGTCGGATCGAGTGCGATCGGCCCCTGTGCGGGCGAGATCCCATGCGCCAGTCTCTGAGACACAGGGATGAGCGTGGCGGGCGAAATGCACATCCGTTTCGCCGCTACGACACTATACTTGGGAGGCTCGCACGGTCGTACTGCTCGAGGTTCTCCGATTGCTCAATGACGCCGCGTTCCGTGGACTGCTCGACTCGGCGCCTGACGGCATGCTCGTGATCGGTTCGGACGGCAAGATCCTCGTTGCCAACTCGCAGATTGAGGAGCTGTTCGGGTACCGGCGCGACGAACTCATTGGAGAACGTCCGGAAATCCTGGTGCCCGACGAGTCGAAGCGTGTGCATTTGGATCATCGCGCTCACTATCAGGGCCACCCGACGATCAGGGCGATGGGTTCAGGGCTGAGCTTGAAGGGCCGCAGAAGAGACGGGAGCGTGTTTGCGGTCGAGATCAGTCTGAGCCCTCGCGCGACTTCCGACGGCACGCTGATCGTCGCCGCCGTGCGCGACATTACCGAACGTCTGCAGCTCGAGGCGGAGCGCAATGCGCTGCTCGAAACGGCGCAGGCGCAAAACGAACGCGAGCGCATCGCGATGGATCTTCACGATGGCATCATCCAGTCGATCTTCGGCGTCGCACTAGGGCTGGAGATCGCGGCGGAAGAGACGCGAGGCACGCCGGCCGAAGCACTGGTCGAGAGATCGATTGAGCAACTGAACGACATCATCGGAGACATTCGGGCCTACATCTTCGAGCTACGCCCGACCGCCTACGACGGCAATCTCGTCGACTCGCTGCTCCACCTCGCGGGCGCGTTTCGCGCGAGCTCACCGATCGCCCTCGACGTCGATGTCGATGTCGGCGCCCGTGCGGCGGACATCGACGACAGCGTCGGCGTCGCGATCTTTCAGATCGTTCAAGAAGCGCTTTCCAACGTCCGCAAGCACTCTCGTGCTAGACACGTCCAGCTCGTGGTTGCGCTGGAGGATGACAGTGGTCATCTGCTCGCGCGGGTTACGGATGACGGTGTTGGATTCAACGCCGCGGAGGAGCGGGCTGAAGACCATCGCGGGTTGAGAAACCTGGTGAGCCGTGCTGATTCGATTGGCGCCGCTCTGAAGATCGACAGCGCCGGTGGGCGAGGAACCACCATCACGTTGTCCATGCCGTTGAGCAGCGAGTAGTCGCGCAACTGCGTTGCATGTGCGCCACGAGAACAGGAGTCAAGTATGGCCAGTACGCGCATCATGATTGTCGACGACCATGACGTCGTGCGCGAAGGTCTTGTCGCGCTGCTCAAACGCCGGGAAGGGTTTGACATCGTCGGGCAGGCCGCCACGGTTCAGGAGGCGATCGCTGAGGCAGCCCGCACTACGCCCGATGTCATCGTCATGGACGTGCGCCTTCCGGACGGCAGCGGCATCGAGGCGTGCCGGACGATCCGCGAGTCTCGGCCGGAGACGAAGGTGCTCATGCTCACGTCATACGCGGATGAGGATGCGGTATTCGCCTCCATACTCGCGGGCGCCGCGGGGTACGTCCTTAAACAGACGCGGGGCCGCGATCTCGGCGAGGCGATCGCGGCTGTCGCGCGTGGTGACTCACTGCTGGACGTAGCGGTGACCCAGAAGGTGCTCGACCGTGTGCGCAGCGCCGCCAATCGGAAGCCAGATGACCCGCTCGACACGTTGACCGAGCAGGAGCAGAAGATCCTGCATCTGATCGCGGAAGGCAAGACAAACAAGCAGATCGCCGGCGAGGTGTTCCTGAGCGACAAGACGGTGAAGAACTACGTCAGCAGCATCCTGCGGAAGCTGCATCTTACGAGGCGATCAGAGGCAGCTGCATTCATTGCGCGGAGGGAAGGTGTCGCCCACGAGTAGCATCGAGCGCAGTTCAATCGGACCTCCTCGATCGCATCCGTCAGCTCGAACCAGGATCCAGGAAACGCGTCGAAGCACGCACCGCCGCACCGAGGTGAACCCAGTCGTCGAACTGCGACGCCTGCGGCCGGTGAAGCAGCGATTGGCGGCCAGGGTGGTACATCGGCACGAGCAGACGATCGCGCCAGGGAGTTGCGACGCCAGCATCTGACAGCTGCGCTTCGTGCGCGGCGATCGCGCGGAGCGACTCGAGAGCCACGCGTCCTAGCGCGACGATGACGGACGCCTGAGAGAGATCGATCGTGCGTTCAAGGAATGGGCGGCAGCGGGCGATCTCGCTTGTGGCGGGCGCGCGGTTGCGGCCGCGGACGTCGAGCGGGTTGCACAGGACGGCGTTCGTGACGAAGCAGTCGTTGCGCTCAATGCCGGCGATCGCCAGAAACTCACCGAAGCGCTTGCCGGACTCGTCGCGCGTGAGTGGAACGCCGGTGACGGCGCCACCACGCCGGCCGACGGCCTCGGCCACGAACAAGATCGGTGCATCGAGGCCGCCGTTCGCGTCGCCGAGGACGTGAGCATGCGCCATGCGATCGCAGGCGTGGCATGCATGCACGTCGCGCACGAGCGCATTGAATGCCTGTTTGCTGTCAGATGCGGACATCGCGCAGTTCTTGCGCGGTCGCTTCCGGCGCGGTGTCGTTGATGAAGGTGCCGGCGCCGGTCTCGACGCCGGCGAGATACTTCAGTTTGTCCTTCGTGCGGTACGGCGGCATGAATTCGACGTGCAGATGCTCGCCCGGTCGTTCGATGCCGTCTGTCGCGCGCTGATGCACGGACATCGTGTACGGCATCGCGAAGGCCCACAGCGCGTCGTACTTGGCCTGCACTGTGCGCACGAGTCGTGCGAGGCCACTCCGTTCTCGATCGTCGAGATCTAGCAGCGACGGCCGGTGCTCCGTCGCCGTGATGTGCACTTCGTACGGCAGACGCGCGGCGAAGGGCACGTATGCAACGAATCCAGCGTCTTCGGCGACGACGCGTATGGCAGCAGCGCGTTCGCGGGCGACGATATCGCAGATCAGGCAGCGATCCGTCGTTGCGGCGTATGCCTCTGCGGCGGCGAACTCTCGCTCGACGTGCGGCGGCACGAACGGGAACGCGTAGATCTGCCCGTGCGGGTGCGTCAGCGTGACGCCGATCTCCTTGCCGCGATTCTCGAAGATGAAGACGTAGCGCGCGTCCGGATGCGCTGACAGATCGCGGTAACGATCGCTCCAGACGTCGACGAGATGGCGTGCGTTCGTCTCCGGCAGCGATGCCAGCGTCGCATCGTGCTGTGGGGCGTACACGATCACTTCGCACACGCCCGTCGCGGGCGCGCGCGCAAAGAGCGTCGAGTCATCGGTGACGCCCGGCGCATCGAGACGGAAGCTCGGGAAGCGGTTCTCGAAGACGGCGATCTCGAACGACGACGATGGGATCTCGGTAGCGAAGGCGTCGGCGCTCGGCGTTGGACACAGGGGGCAATATTCGGCTGGCGGGAGAAACGTGCGGCCCTGGCGCCCGGTCGACACGATGACGTGCTCCGCGAGGAGGGCGTTTCGGCGCAGTTCCATCTCATCCTCGCCGCGGGGCGGTGCCGTGCTGTCGAGGACGGCCGGCGACGGCTGATCGAAGGCGAAATAGTACAGATAACGACCGTCGGGACGGTCGACGCGCGTCTTGATCATCGGGCCAGTGTAGCGGGAGGTCGAGACCGGATAGCCGTGAGCGGCGAGCGGTTGCCGTTCGGTGAATCGACGACATCGTCGTATGTGGATCGGCGCCACGCGGCGAATAACGGAGGGCCGCTCTCCCTACGTGATTTACGGCCGACGGTCGCGGGTCAGCGGCGCTGGCCCGGTGGCCCCGTGTTGGGCTGTGGTGATGGGAACACCGATACCGTCGGCTGCGGCCTCGGGGCGACCGTCGGAACGACGGCAGCCGGAACCGTCGGAACGACGGCGGGCGCGATCGGGTGCGGCAGCGGCGGAGCAGGCGGCGCCGGATCACGTGGCGGTGGCGGGGCGGCATCGACGGGTGCGGCCCCCGAGAATCCTCCGTGGTACGAGCGCAGGTATTCTTGCGCGAGCTTCAGCTTCCAGTCCGTGATGTCCGGCGGGATGCTGGCCGCATACTTCTCGTTGGTCTCGGCGATCAGCTGTCCGCCCCACCAGTGATCGTTCTGCTGCTTTAGCGCGTCCTCGGCGAAGATGCCTTTGACGCTGGGACAGCGGATATCCGGGCGGACGACGATGCCGCTCGGCACGCAGACCGTGGCTTCGACGATGCCGTCGGGCTTCACAAAGTCGTGCGGCGGACGGCCGTCGAGCGCGGCGACGATCACGTCGTGCCACGTGGCGCCGGCGATCGTCGTGCTGAAGATGTTGACCATCGGCGAGTTATCGCTATTGCCGACCCACACGCCGACGGCGATGTCGGGCGTATAGCCGAACGTCCACGTGTCGCCGATCAGCTTGTTGCCTTCGTACGGCTCGCTCGTGCCGGTCTTCGTGGCGACGCGCCAGCCGGGGATGTTGAGGCTGCCTCCGACGCCGTACGTGATCTGGCGATTGGCGTCGGTCGAGAGGACGTCGGTGACCATGTAGGCGTACTCGGGATTCATGACGTACTGGACCTTCGGCGTCGTGTTGTCCATCAGTACCTTGCCGGCGCGGTTCTTGACCATGAGCACCGGGTTCGGGTCGAGCGAGCGGTTGCCGGGCGGCAGCGATTGCGTTGTCGGGACGCCGGCCATGACGCCGTTGTTGGCGAATGTGCTGTAGCCGTACACCATGTCGAGCAGCTTGACGTCGACGCCGCCGAGCGTGACCGCCGGGCCGAGCTGGCGATCGAGCGTCGTGATGCCCATCGACTTTGCGGTCGCCACCATCTTCTCGACGCCGGTCCACAAGATCGTCTTGAACGCGGGGATGTTGAACGAGTTACCGAGCGCGACCTTAAGCGGCACGACGCCACGGAAGCCGCCGTCGGGGTTCCGCGGCGTAAAGGTCTTGCCATCCACCTCCGTATAGGTGATCGGCGTGTCGACGATCGGCCAATCGGGGCTCCAACCCTGCATGAATGCAGTCGCGTACGTGAACGGCTTGAGCGTCGAGCCGGGCGAATTGAGGGCGATGGCGTTGTTGACGCGACCGTTGATGTCGTCGCGGAAATAGTCGCGGCTGCCGACCATCGCCAGGATCTGCCCGGTCGGCGGGTTGAGAACGATGACGGAGCCGTTGTGGCCGTTCGTCGAGTCCTCGTACTGCTGCAAATGCTCTTCAAGGTACTGGTTGGCCTTGTCGTTGAGAGGCAGATCGAGTGTCGTCCACACTTCAAGGCCGCCGTGCAAGAGCGCATCTTCGCCGAGTGTCTGGCGAATGTAGTCGCCAACGTACCCGACGAAATGCGGCGCGAGGAACGGTTGCGGCTTCGGGTGCAGTTCGATGACTTCGAACTTTGCCCAGTCAGCCGTCTGCTGTGTGATATATCCGTGCTCGGCGAGCAGGTCGAGGACGTCGTGCTGGCGGCCCTTCGCGGCGGCAAAGTTGGTGAAGGGGTCGTACTGCGTCGGCGACTGCGGCAGTCCGGCGAGGAATGCCGCCTGCGCCAGGTCGACGTCCTTCGCGGGAAGGCCGAAGTAGCCCTCGGATGCGGCCTCGATGCCCGTCAGCGTGCCGCCATACGGGATCTCGTTGAGGTACCACTCAAGTATCTGCTGCTTGCTGTAATTCTGCGTCAGCTGGATCGCCAGCGCCGCCTCGCGCACCTTGCGGCTCAGCGATCGCTGCTGGCGCTCTTCTGGCTTGAAGTAGATCTGCTTGACGAGCTGCTGCGTGATCGAGCTGCCGCCGCTTCCTTGAAGGAACTGCCCGCCGGGTTTGAGATTTTCGATCCCGGCGCGGGCGAGTCCCTTCACGTTGAGGCCGGGATTCGAATAAAAGCTGGCGTCCTCGGCGGCGATCGTCGCGTTCTGTAGCAGCGGCGAGACATCGGCTAGGGCGACGCGCGTCTGGTAGCCGTAGCGCTCGTCGAGGAACTCGTACAGCAGCGTCCCGTTGCGGTCGTAGATACGGGCGCCGCCACCGCGCGCGGCGATCGCCTGCTCCGGCGAGGCCATGCCGGCCTCGACGCCGGAGTAGAAGTTCGATGCCGTGACGAAGACGCCGATGCATGACCCGATCCCGACAACGAACAGCGGCAGCGCGAAGAGCGCGGCGATCATTGGCGCGCGACTCTTGTGCGTCTGCCGCGCCGTCAGGCGGTGCCGGCGATAGAGATGAGCTCTGGTCACGTCTGTCCCCCGCCTGGAATCATGGCTGCGCCAGCACTGAGTGTGCGCGGCAGCCCGGATTCCTAGATAACGCATGATCGCCGCCGAACGCGCAGGCTCGCGTTACAGCGGGATCGCAGGTGGTAACAAATTGATAGAGAATGGGATCAGGCGTCAATCGCGACGCGGTGAGCAAGCGCCGGGTCGAAGATGCCGCGTGGACTGAGTCGACGATGGTCCAAATTCCCCCGGGCGGAACGTGACGATCTTCGCGGCGCGTCCCACATCATCCCGTCAAGATGGTCAATAGCTCGCACGTCTATGCAACCGTTCTGTAACGCCGATTCCGGGATCGTTCCGCGAGCGTAACGGCATCTCGTCCATAGTTGGCGTAACGGCCGACCAACCCTATCGATCGGGCATCGCCGCCATTTCGTGCGCACGCTGCATCGAAACCCGAACGGACGAGCGGCCGCGATGCAACGGGAGATAAGGGCCAACTTCTGTTGATGGCCCGGTTGGAGTTGCCGAAGCGCGCAGTGCGAACTCGATCTCGAAGTCATACGAACGAACTTAGGACGTGCCCGAACGTCGGATCGTAGAAGCTGGAGTGTGGATGAACTTGCCGGTACGCGTTCTCGTCGCTGACAGTGAGAAGATCTATCGAGAAGGATTGAAGGTCATGTTCTCGCGGCACGCCGACGTACGCGTCGTGGGGCAGGCGAGCGATGGCGTTGAGGCCTGCGAGAAGGCGAGACGGATCCAGCCCGACGTCGTGCTCATGGAGATCGACCTGCCCGAGATGGACGGCATCAGCGCCGCGCGCGCGATCCTCAGCGAACTGCCAAAGACGCGCATCGTGATCCTCTCGAGTTCCCAATCGGACACTGATGTGATGAACGCGATCAAAGCGGGCGTACACGGCTATATCACCAAATCGGTGAGCGTGAACGTGCTCGTCGATTCGGTGATGCGCGTCGCCGCAGGCGAGTCCGTGATCCCGCCGTCGTTCGCGTCCCGCCTGCTGCAGGAGTACGCGGCGCTGACACACGGACGTGATGAGGAGGTGCGGGCAGTCGAAGCGGATCGCGCCAAGGTGACGGAGCGCGAGCGCGATGTGCTGCGGCTGCTCGTGCAGGGCGCGACGAATCGCGACATCGCCCAGCAACTCACGATCACCGAGAACACTGTGAAGGTGCATCTGAGAAACATTCTCGAGAAGCTGCACCTCCGCAATCGCCAGCAGGCCGCCGCGTTCGCCGTAAGCTCCGGCTTGGTTCGCCTGCAGCCGCAAGACCAGCCGAACAGCGTCGGCGCGCTCACCCCGCGCCCACGCCGGCAGGCGCGGCGCGCCCTGGGTACGCCTTCGAGCGCGTGATCCCACGAGTCCGGCCGCTGCAACTCCCAGGCCATGCTTCCGATCGGCAAATGCCACGCAAACGGTCGACGATACTTGATCGCGGCGAGCCCTTAAAAGAACGGGAACGACAGACAGGATCGGCGTGTCGGCGTCGTGGTGACGGAGGTTCGCGTGAGTGCATCGCGAGTAGTGCAGTCCGCTGCAGAACTCCTGGAAGCATTCGGTCAGGGGCGACGGACATCGAGATTCGGGGGACGATCACCGGGTTGGGGGATGGTCACCCTCGGAGCCGGCGTCAACCTGCGAGGCGGCACGCTTAAGTTCGGCCCGTCCACACCGAAGCCTTGCGGCCGGTCGACACGGCCTCGGACGTCCGCGCGAGCGATGGTCAGATGGTCAAATCTTCCACATGCACGTGACCTGAACTGACAGAGGCGTGGAAGGTGCTGATCCCGTTCAGCCTGATACAGATCTTGCGGGAAGAGGATGATGATCCCGATCACCAACCCCACATCATGAAACGCAAACTACCGGCTAGGTAGTTTGATGAGCGATCATTTGGTAGCGCCAGCGGGATTCGAACCCGCGATCTCCGCCTTGAAAGAGCACGCTGACTCATGTTCTCTCGTCACGCTCCGTCCCATCGCGTAGCGTTCCGAATCTGTTTCAGCGAGTTCGCAGCCCAACCCGTCACATTGCGCCCATCGCGTTTCGCTGCGAATGGTCACAGTTTGGTCACAGCACCCAGCAGCCGCGGCAGCCCACCAGCTCGAAGG
>JBBQVO010000123.1:0-9897 GCA_038211505.1 Dehalococcoidia bacterium
CGCGGAGGGCACACGGCGCGCGGGCGTTGTGATTGCCAACTCGAACTACACGGCCGACTATGCGCAGCGCGCCTACGGCGTCGACGCGCTCGTCAACTACCCCGGCGTCGATATCGATGCGTTTCGGCCGAGCGATGAGCCACGCGAACGCTTCGTGCTGACGGTTGGCGAACTCATCTCGTCGAAGGGCTACGACTGGGGCATCCGCGCCATCGCCACGATCCCGGTTGAGCAGCGTCCGAACCTCGTCCTCGTCTGCAACAAGACCTACGCGCCGGAGCGTCAGTATGTCGAGGCGGACGCGCGCGAGCACGGCGTCGATCTCGAGATCGTCGAACGAGCTCCAGACGCCGAGGTGAAGCGTCTGTTCCGCACGGCATCCGCCGTCCTCTACACACCGAATCTTGAGCCGTTCGGCCTCGTCGCGATTGAGGCTGCGGCGAGCGGCACGCCGGTCGTCGCCGTGCGCGAGGCCGGGCCAATCGAGACCGTCGTCGATGGCGAGACGGGCTTTCTTCGCGAGCGCGACCCGAAGCAGCTTGGCGACGCTGTCCTGCGGCTGCTCGACGACGGGGGTCTGCGCGATCGCATGGGTCGGGCGGCGCGCGCGCACGCCGTGCGAAACTTTACCTGGGACCGCAGCGTACAAGAGCTACAGGGCATGCTGGCAAGCGCGGCGACACAGTTGGGCCGGGGCAGGGACGTCTCGCGTACCGAAGATCTCGTTTCGACAACGGACACCACGGTAGTGAGGAGTCGATCATGATCCCCGTATTCAAGCCGGCGCTCGACGAAGAAGAGTGGTACGCGCTCAAGGAGCCACTGGAGAAGGGCTGGCTCGGCCTCGGGCCGAAGACGAAGGAGTTCGAGGAGAAGTTCGCCGACTACGCCGGCGCGAAGTACGCCGTCGGTTGCAACTCCGGCACGTCGGCGTTGCACCTCGGGTTCGCCGTGCTCGACATCGATGGCGGCGAAGTGATCACGACATCGCTCACCTACGTCGCGACGAACCACGCGATCCTGTACTGCAACGGCATCCCCGTGTTCGCCGATATCGAGGATGACACCGGCAATATCCGCGTCGACGAGATCGAGCGCTGCATCACGCCGCGCACGAAGGCTATCTGCGTCGTACATTACGGCGGTCACCCGTGCGACATGGATCCGATCATGGAGCTCGGCGCGCGCCACAACCTGCCGGTGTTGCAGGACAGCGCGCACGCCTGCGGCTCGACGTACAAGGGGCGGCCGATCGGCTCGTTCGGCCCGATCAACACCTTCAGCTTCGATCCGGTGAAGAATCTCGCAACGGGCGCCGGCGGCATGGTGACGCTGCAGGATGATCATCTCGATGCGCGCATGCGCAAGCTGCGCTGGCTCGGCCACGCCCGACCGCCCGGTGTGGCGGCGGCGCCCGGCGAGATGGACTACTACCACGAGACGGAAGAGATCGGCTGGCGCCACCATATGAACGATCTCTCTGCCGCGATCGGCATCGTCCAGCTGCGCAAGCTCGAGAAGCACAACAACCGTCGCCGGGAAGTCGCCGCGATCTACAACGAGGCGTTCGCCGATCTCGACTGGGTGACGACGCCGATCGTCAAGGACTACGCGACGACCGCGCAGCACAAGTACGTCATCCGCGTACCCGCCGAAGATCGCGACGCGCTCATGATGCATCTGAAGGAGCGCGGCGTCGGCTGCCATGTGCACTTCGTGCCGTCGCACCTGCACCCGGCCTACAAGCCGTATCGCACGGAGCTGTTGCCGGTCACCGAAAGCTATTGGAAGACGCTGGTGACGCTGCCGCTCTTCCCGACGCTCACCGACGACGAAATCGCGCAGGTGATCGAAGGTGTGCGCTCGTACCCGAAATACGCGCGATCGACGAACGGCCACCGGCCCGCGAGCGTCGCATCGCACGCGTAGCGCAGCGGATGTCGATGGTGGAGGATTGATGATCGAGGGACGTGACATCGTCTGCATGTCATTCGTCGCCTGGGACGAGCATTGGGCGACGCCGCAGCAGCTGATGAGCCGCATCGCCAAGCACAATCGCGTGCTGTTCGTCGAGCAGCCGATCTCGCCGATGTCGCTGATCACCGGCATCCGCCGGCGGTCGAACGTCTGGCGACAGCTTCGCCGCTGGCGGTCAGGCGTGCGGCGGGCGGACGATTCGCTGTACCTGGGCGCGCCGCCGCCGATTCTTCCGTTCCGGTCGAGCAAGATCGTCAACCGCATCAACGGCGTCATCTTGCGGCGCTGGCTGCGCGCGCAGACAAACAAGCTCGGCATGCACAACCCGATCTTCTGGAACTTCCAGCCGGCCATGCCGGGACTGGCGAGCGCCGTCGATCCGTCGCTCGTGCTGTTTCACTGCGTCGATGACTTTGCGGCGGTCCCGCACTGGTGGCAGCAACAGAAGGCGATGCGCGATCGCGAGGCGGAGTCCTGCCGTGAGGCCGACGTGGTGGTCTGCACGGGACGCATGCTCGTCGATGAACGGCGCCAGTACAACGCGAACATTCATTTCGTGGCCGAAGGCGCCGACGTGCCGCTCTTCGCCACGGCCGCCGACGAGGCGACAGCGATCCCCGAGGACATCGCGGACATGCCCGGGAAGATCATCGGCTACGCCGGGGTGATCGACTTCCGCCTCGACGTGGCGCTGCTGCGCTACCTGGCGGAGCGCGAACCGCACTGGTCGGTGGCGCTGATTGGGCCGATCCGGGGAGACGCGCCGGGACTCGCGGAACTCCGGGCGATGCCGAACGTGCGGTTCTTTGGCAACCGGCCGATCGAACAGCTGCCGGCCTATCTGAAGGCGCTCGATGTCTGCATGATCCCGTACGTGCTGAACGATTTCACGCACCACATCTTCCCGCTCAAGCTCTACGAGTACATGGCCGCCGGCAAGCCGATCGCCGCGACGGCGATGGCCGAGATGACGCCGTACGATGGCGAGGAGATGCGCATCGCGAGCTCCAGCGAAGACTTCCACGCGGCGGTGCGTGACGCCGTTGCGACGGACTCACCCGAGCGCCGCGCCGCGCGTCGTGCCGCCGCGCGAGAACACTCCTGGGACCATCGCGCGGGCGAGATTTCCGACATCCTTTCGCCGATGCTCGAACACGCACACGCAACGACGCTCGCGAACTCCGCGTTGCGAACCGAGCTGATGGCGGGCAACTAATGGCTGTCGCAGGGACGCTCGGCTTTCAACCGCGACGAAGCAGGCTTACGACAGCGCTGCGGCGTCACGTCGACATCGCGATCGCTGTGCTTATGGGCGGGATTGTTGCTCTGCTCCTCGTCGCGCTGCCCGTGTCGGCGGCGCTGTCGTCGGCCATGATCGCGGCGTTCGTGATTATCGCGCTGATCGACACGCGAATCGCGCTCATGACGCTCATACTCGTTCGCGCGACCATCGACATCGTATCGAGCGTCCCGCTGATTTCGACGTCCGGGTCGTCCAACTTCAACTCCGGCGCGATGGTCTCGTTGCTGATCATCGGGATCGGATTCGCGCACATCGCGTTGCGGCGCATCGACATCTTCAAGATCCCGCTCGTGAAGCCGTATGCGTTCTTCCTGCTCGTTGCGTTTCTCGGCCTCGCGCAGGCAATCGATCGAAGCCTCGCCGAGCAGGAGTTCCTGCGCCAGATCAGCGTGCTCATCGTATTCATTCTCGTCGTTGATCTGATGTCGTCGATGCGCGACCGGCGTCGGATGGTGCGAGTGCTCGTTTTCTCCGCCGTCGTCCCGCTCGGCTTTGGCTTCTACCAGCTGTTCACGAATACTGGCAATCACGAGACGCCTGGATTCAATCGCATCCTGGGGACACTGGCGCACCCGTCTCCGTACGGGTACTACCTCGTGCAACTCTTGCCGTTCGCCATGGTCCTGGCCATCTATACGAAGAATCGCTTCGCACGGCTGGGTCTGATGGCGATAGCGCCGTTGATGCTCTTTAGCATCTATGCGACGCAGACGCGGGGCGCCTGGATCGGCGTCGGTGTGGGGCTAATGGTCTTTCTCTATTACCGAATGCGCTGGGCGCTCATCCTCGTGCCGATCGTCGCGCTTGCCATGTTCATCGCCGTTCCAAGTGTGCGCACGCGATTCCAGGGCACCACTTCAGGACCGTGCGAGAGCGCGACCTACTGCAAGTCGTCCGTACTCTGGCGCGAGAAGCAATGGCAAGCAGCGATCGCCATCGCTTCTCCGACGAAGGTCCTCACTGTCGGCTCCGGGCTCGGCACGGTCGAGGCGCTACTAACACAGCCGACGCACAACGAATATCTGCGGCTGCTAATCGAGAGCGGCATCTTTGGGCTCGTCGCGGTGCTCGTCTTATACAAGCAACTCTTCGGCCAGACGTTGAAGGCGCTTCGGGGCGCCGGCAACGCATTCGAACGCGATCTCGCCCTGGCGTTTCTCGCGATCCTCGTCGCGCGCGTGGTCATCGCCGCGACGGACAACCTCGTGATCGTGGTGCTTGAGTGGTACTTCTGGAGCCTCGCCGCGATCATCGTCGGCATCGCGCAAGGCGTGGATGCGGAAGCGGCTGAGACCGCCGGCGATCCGTCGATGGTGTTGCCGGGCGTCGTCGAGCAACGGACGTTGCCGCCTCGTCGCCGTGCGAGCGCGGAGGGATCCGCATGAAACTCGCGATCATGGGCACGCGCGGCATCCCCGCGAACTACGGCGGCTTCGAGACCTTCGCAGAGGAACTTTCGTGGCGTCTCGTCGAGCGCGGCCACGACGTGACCGTCTACGGCCGTTCGCACCACGCCACGCACGACGGCGACACGTATCGAGGCGTGCGGCTCGTCGTGCTGCCGACTATCAAGCACAAGTACTTCGACACCGTCGCGCACACGGCGCTGTCCGCCGTCCACAGCCTGCGTGAGCGCTACGACGCGATCCTCGTCTGCAACGGAGCCAATGCACCGTTCGCCTGGCTGCCACGCGTCGTCGGATCGAAGGTTACGATTAACGTCGACGGCATCGAACGGCAGCGCAAGAAGTGGAACGCCGTGGGCCGCGCGTATTATCGCGCTTGCGAGCGCCTCTCGACGATCGTGCCGAACGTGATGATCACCGACGCCGAGGTGATTCAGCAGTACTACCGCGAGTCGTACGGCAAAGACTCCGTCATGATCCCCTACGGCACGCCCGTCGGTCGCGAGCCGATGCCGGACGTCGTCCGCTCGCTCGGCCTTGAGCCCGATCGCTACGTGCTCTACGTCTCGCGGCTCGAACCCGAGAACAACGCCCACAAGGTGATCGAAGCATTCGAGGGCGTGCGATCGGATCTGCAGCTGGCGATCGTTGGCGGCGCGCCATACGCGACGGACTATATCGAGCAGCTGAAGTCGACGCGCGACCCGCGCATCAAATTTCTCGGCTTCGTCTACGGCGACGGCTACAAGGCGCTCCAGCAGAGCGCATTCGCCTACGTGCAGGCGACCGAGGTCGGCGGCACGCACCCGGCGCTCATCGAAGCGATGGGCTACGGCAACTGCGTACTCGCTTACGGCACTCCCGAGAACACGGAAGTGCTTGGCGGCGCCGGCTTCCTCTACGACAGCGTCGACCAGCTCCGCGCGCAGCTGCAGGAGCTGGCCTGCAACCCCGACATGCGCGTTCCCGCGCAGGAGAGCGCGATGCACCGCGCCGGACGCTACAGCTGGGAGAGCGTGGCGGATCAGTACGAGGCGCTGTTTCACGAGCTGATCGCGCCGGAATCGGAGCGCGCGCCGCGACTGCGCGATGTCAAGTTTTGAGAAGGCCGACCTGCGAGCGCGTCAAGCGCAACGCAAGTCCGCCGGCGAACGTTGAAGTACGAGTAGACGGGATGGAAGGGACAACGACATGAGCAAGTTAATCTGCGTGACCGGCGGCGCCGGTTACATCGGCGTCAATCTGGTCGAGCAGTTGGTCGAGCGCGGCCACCGCGTGCGCGTCATCGACCGCTTCTTCTGGGGCAAGCTCGGCCTCGACGAGCTGCCCGGCGTCGAGTTGATCTCGCGTGACGTGCGCGAGATGCAGGACAGCGACCTCGAAGGCGTTGACGCCGTCTGCCACCTCGCCGGCCTCTCGAACGACCCGACCGCGGACCTCGACCCCAACGCCAACTGGCAGATGAATATGGTGGCCAGCGACGAGCTGGCGCAGGCTTGCCTGCGTGTCGGCGTCCGCCGCCTCACCTTCGGCTCCAGCGGCTCGATCTACGACGGCGTCGGCTCCGAGCACATCCTCGATGAAGATGCCGCCGTCAACCCGGTTGGCCCGTATTCGGAATCGAAGTATGAGGCCGAACGCAAGCTGCTCGCGGCCGGCGAGCGCGGCCTCGAAGTCGTCATCCTGCGGCAGGGCACGGTCGGCGGTTACAGCCGCCGCATGCGCTACGACCTCGTCGTCAACACGTTCCTCAAGGACGCGCTGCTGAAGAAACACCTCTTCCTTCACGAGGGCGGCTTCATGTACCGCCCGCTCGTCGATGTGCAGGACGTCGCGATGGCGCACGTCGTCTGCATCGACGCCGACGCCGCGAAGGTGGCCGGCCGCGTGCTCAACGTCGTGCAGGACAACTACCAGATCAAGCAACTAGCTGAGACTGTCGCCGATGCCGTGCGGCCGCTGGTCGGTGATATCGAGATCAGCGCCGTCCCCGCGACCGGACGCATCCGCGACTATCGCACCTCGAATGCGCGCCTGACCGAAGCGACCGGCTTCACGCCGACGCGCACCGTGCTCGACTCCGTGGCCGGCATCCTCGAGCACATGGGCGAAGTCGACGTGCAGGAGCTGCTGAACCCGCGCCACTACAACCTTCGCTGGATGCAGATCCTCTCCGAAGTCCACGAGTCCCAAAAATCCTTCGACCGCGTGTTCTAGCAGCGATCGGCCAGTAACAGTCGTAGGGACAGGTCATTGGACCTGTCCTCTCGGATCTGGCGCAGGAGCCTGTCGTGCCAGAGAAGCTTGTCCTCTTCGATCGGCCGATATCGGGCGATCGCGCATTAGCGGCCGTCCCGCCGCAACTCCCGCCACCGGGCATCTTCCGTGTCGAACAGAAACCGCATCAACTCCAATAGCTGCGCGATCGGATGCTCCACCCACGATAGCCCCGGCGTCGCGCCGCGCGGCAGGATCAGCAGGATCATCTGCAGCCGCCGCCAGAGGATGCGCGCCTCCGCCGTCTCGTCGGCGTCGAGCGGGGCGATCTCGCGATGCCCGGCGAGCACGTGCGGCACCGCACGCATCGGCATCGTGAAGTCGTACGCCTCGTCGCCCAACGCGGCGCAGCCCCAATCGATCAGCGCGGCGTATTCGTGATCATGGCCGCGCACGATGACGTTCGTCGCCTGCGTGTCCTGATGCAGCAGTCGCGCCGGGACGGACGCCGGCATGACCGCCGCGATATGATCAAGCCACTTCGTCAGCCACCGCGCCTCCGTCACTGTGAACCAACCGTCGGAGGCGCGATCGTCCGCGAGCGAGCGCGGGTCGGGCAGCGGATCCGCCGCGCGAAGTGCGCCGGCTTCGTCGACCGAGTGCAGCCGCGCGAGATCACGCCCGACATCGCGCCACACCTCTGCGACTCCGTCCGGATCGAGATCGAGATATTCGAAGTTGTCGCCGTCCGCCCACTCGAATATCGAGTACGGAACGGCGATCAGATCGCGGCGGTCATCGAACGCGACCAGCCGCGGCGTGCGCACGCCTGCGGCCCGTGCGATCGGCGCCGCGATTGCTTCACGCAGCGTCTGTTCGATGTGCGCCGGACTCTCGCGCGGCACTCGCAACGCGTACCCGTCGCCGAGACGATAGATCGCGTTGATGATGCCTGCGTCGGGCAGCGCGGCAAAGCCGCCTGGCGGCAGGCCGTGACGCGCGCGAATCGCCGCGATCGTTTCGTCGGAGACGGACGTGTGCGGTGGCAGTTTCATCGCCGGCGGTCGCGCAGCGGCGGAGCAGACATCACTCGGGCGTGAACTCGCGCAGCGCCCGGATCGCCGCGCCCGTCAACGCGACGTCGTCGAGCGGCGGGTGGATCAGTCCGGCGCGGACGTCGCGGAAGCAGCGCTCCAGCGGGTGCGATTCCATCAGCCCGGCGCCGCCGCCGATCCGCAGGGCCAGATCGGTGATGCGGACGGCGTTGTTCGTCGCGTGGTACTTCACGAGCGGCACCTGCGCGGCCACCGCGCGGCGGTCCATCTTCTCATCCACCCAGTCCCGCGCCGTATCGAAGATCAAGCGCCGCGAGGCGAACAGCAGCGCCTCGATCTCGCCGAGCTTCGCGCGCACGGCCGGCAGCTCGCCGATCGGTTTGCCAAGATTCGTTGGCACGCGCGTCGCCGCGAAGTTGGCCACCCAGTTGCGTGCCGCGACGGCCACGCCGTTGTATGTCGCCGCGAACGTCAGCCCGTGCCACGGCGCCACCTCCGGCGATGGGACAAACGTCTCGCCCGCCGGGCTGACGCGGATTACGTCGCTCTCCGGCACCGGCACGTCGTCGAAGACGATCTCGTGGCTCGCTGACTCGCGCATCGAGAGCGCGCGCCACGTCGGGTCGATGCTGACGCCCGGCGCGTCGGCGCGCACGAGGAACTGGCCGAGATGCTCCGGCATGCCGTCGGCGCGTACGGTCGCACTGACGGCGTAGTGCGTGAGTAGCGTGCTCGCAGTCGACCACGCCTTGCGGCCGCTGATCCGCCAGTGCGGAGCAGTCGCCGCAGGAGACCCGTCGTCCGAACGCGTTGCCGTCGTCGCCGGCAGGCCGCCGCGCGCCGGGCTGCCCATCTCCGTCTCCGCCTGGCAGTTGTTGACTAGCCATCCGTGTTCGACGGATCCGCGCAGAAACGTCTCCAGCATCTCCGGCTGCCACAGCCCCGACACCAGCGACGCGCCGATGTACTGCAGGTGCATGTTCGCTGCCAACCCGGCCGAGCCGAGCGCCGCCGCGATCTTCTCTTGCGCGATACATGCGTCGAGCACCGTGCCGCCGAGTCCGCCGAGCCGCGCCGGCACGACGAGCGTCAGATACCGCGTCGCCCGCAAATCGTCGACGCAGCCGGCGAGCAGCGCCTCGCCGATCTCGCCCGCTTCGACGCGCGCCGCGATGCGACCAGCGGCGTCGTTCGCGACGTCGACGATGTGCGGATCGGCGAGATGGTCGTAGGAGTCCACGCGATCAGAATATCAAGACGGCGAAGCTCGCGCGTTCCCGCTTCAGGCGCGTCTAACGCCGCGCTTCGGTACCATCACGCACCGGTTGGCAACTGATCATGAAGAGAGGAACACCAGCATGAAGCGAGTTCTGTACGCGTTGCAGTTCAAAGGAAGCGCCGCCTCGACGGACGCCTCCGGAACGACTCTGAACGTGACGGCGAAGGCAACCAGCACCAGCATCAAGACGTCGGTCTTCCCCGACGGCCTGAACGGGAAAGTCGAGTCGGAGGCGGGCGCTGAGGCGCGGTTTGAGTCGACCGTTTCGATGAAGAATGAGGGCGCGTTCGACGAGCACGGGACGATCTCGTTCGGCGCAGACAACCGTTTGCGCTTCGTCACCGTCGGGCAGGGCCAGGTGCAGCCGAGCGGCGAAGAGGGCATCAGCGTCGGCGCCGTCATCTGGCGTGTCGATGGCGGCGATGGCGTGTTCGCCGGCGCGGCCGGCTTCATCACGTCGAACTTCTGGTTCAACACGGCGAACGAGGTCACGGACAACCAGTTCGGTGTCATCGAGATGAAGTGACGGACGCACCCGACGGCGAGCATGCGAGCCTCGCGATCCCCGACGTGATTTCGACCGAACACATCTTCCGCGGCAAGATGGTCGGCCTCCGCATCGATATGCTGCGTCTCGCTGACGGCTCGTCGTACGCCCGC
>JBBQVO010000124.1:0-9847 GCA_038211505.1 Dehalococcoidia bacterium
GGCCTGGACGACGTCGCCCGGGGCGACCTCGAGCTCGACGCGGGGCGTGATGACTTTCAGGTACATCTTCGTCTCGGTCAGCTCGACTGATTCGAAGCGGGCACCTTCCAGCCGCTGGAGGATCGGCAGGACGTTCTCCGCAAGATCGAAGTTGTCCAGCCGGCGATAGCGGTCCGAAAGCACCGCCCTCACCTGCCCATCGAGCGTGCGGATCATCCGCCGGTCGCCATCCGATTGCAGCCAGGTGTTGACGTTGCGATCGAGCAGCTGGGGCTGCTCGGAGCGCATGCGCTCGAAGTAGGCGAACGGGATTTTGAGCTTGTCGGCGAGCTGCCGACGCGCGAGACCCGTGACGCCGTATTCGCCGTCGCCCTGGCGGGAGTCGACGATCAGCTTCAGATCGCCGCCCTCATTGGTGCGGCACTGCAGGAAGGACGAAGGCACGACGAGGTCGCGCTTGGAGGAGATCTGGCGCTCGAGTTCGTGCGCCAGGTCGACGAGAGAACGTCCGCTTTTCATGGTGAGACTCCAAAGAAGTTGCGGAAGCGGCCCCCCGCCATGCGGGGATGCACATCCCCGCTGGGGTGGAGAACCGGACCGGGGGATCCCGATCCGGATGGGATGCGCGACGGGTGTCGCGCAGGGTTCACGGGCTACAACAGACCGCGTTCGGCAAACGACGTGGCGTTGCTGCCTGCGATCACGATGTGGTCGAGCACACGGATGTCGACCAGGGCCAGCGCGGAGCGCAGCGACTTGGTCAGGAACTCGTCGGCCCGGCTGGGCTCGGCAACACCCGACGGGTGGTTGTGCGCCAGGATCACGGCCGCGGCGTTCAGCGACAGCGCGCGCTTGACCACTTCACGCGGGTACACACTGGTCTGCGTGAGCGTGCCTCGAAACATTTCCTCGGGCGCGATGACCCGGTTCTGTGCATCGAGGAACAGCACCATGAAGACTTCGTGGTCGCGCTGGGCCAGCATGATCCGCAGGTAGTCGCGTACCGCGGCCGGTGAGGCAAGCATGTCCCGCTCACGCATCGTCTCGGCGAGCGCACGACGGACCAGTTCCCTGGCCGCCATCAGCTTCGCTTCGACGGATGACGACGGGACTTGTTGCGACAGGTCGGCGTCCAGCAGCCGGGACAGGCTGCCGCTCGCGTCCTTCAACAGGTTCGCTGCCGTTCGGGGCCCCACCAGCGTGCTAAGCAGGGCCGCGTCCGACATCGATTCGATCGTTCGACACATGGAGTTCTCCTTCGTATGACGAATGGGGAACTCCTCCCCCAGGGAGCGAGCTCCCCGGGGGATGGATTGAGACTGACGGTGCCGGCGGTCAGGACGGAACGCTCTCGCGTTCCTCCGCGCGCGCCGGTTGCTGCACATCGATGGGTTCGCCGTTGACCTTGGCGAACTTGATGCGCAGCAGTCGACCCTTGATGCTGACGCCCGTCTGTCCCTTCCTGTCGCCGTTCTCGAAGGTGAACATTTCGGGATAGATGTCGGCGATCCGGAAGCCGATGATCACGGCCTTGTTGGCCGCAACATCGTTCTCCAGGCGCTTGACGATCGCCTGAGCTTCAGCACCGCTGACACGACAGTCGAACTTCGTGTAGCTGACGTCGTTGTCGCTGCCACGGAGAGCAGCCACGGTGCAGGCCAGGAACTCCTGGCCCTTCTTCGGCTTCACCGTGCGCACGCGGTTGAGATAGCCAACGCCTTCGACATGCAGGTCGAAGAACGACGACGCGGTTGTTGCCTGGGATTGCTCGGACATGATCGTCTCCTTTCACATGGAAAAAAATGCGGGGAGACCATGCCCCGACCGGGGATGGAAATCCCCGATCGGGATGAAGCAACCGACACCTACCTCCAGACCTTGCGGCCCCCGGCTCTCAGGAGATCAGACCGGGTTGCGCGCTCTTGCGAGCGCAGGGCGATGCGTGACGGGCATCAACCGGGCTGACACAGCCAACGTGGAACACTGACAGCTTGAGCTCGGCGCCATCCGGTACGGAACCGACTCGAGCCGCGCGAATTCAGATCAGATGACTGTCAATCACGGCAATTGTTCCATGGCAATGGCATCGGACGCGGCCACGCGGCCACGCGGCTACGCGCCACCACAGCGCGGCCTAAGCTCACGCAGAGGTCCACGTCGAAACGATCATCGGGATCGGGTAACGAACACCGGCGCGTCGCCTGGACGCAAAACCCATGAAAGGTCGCGCGGTATTGACCGTGACGCGCTGCCTCCCGCAGCGCGAGGAACGCGATCGCCCGGATCATGCGGAGTTCTTCCGCGCTGGGGAAACGCACCAACTCACCGATGAAGCGGGCCGCAACGTCGTCCGCGTTCACGCCGAGGCCCTGCCTTCGGACGCCTCACGCCGCGGCTTGAACCGGACTTCCGCCAATCGTGCGAGGCTCAGGAACAGATGGTCCGCGTTCAGATACAGCTCATGGCGCTCTTCGCCGGTCGCGGTCATCGTCCACCGGCTCTCGGCAAGCCGGCCGATGACGTGCACGCGCGCGCCTTTCTTCACCAGCTGTGCCACCTCCGCGGCATGGCGGTCGCCCCAAACATTGACATCGAGCCAGAATCCGCCGGCTTGCTCCAAGCCGCCATTGCCGTCCTGGCGGTATTCGTCGAAGAACACCCGAAGCCCAAGGACGGATCGTTCCTCGTTACCGACCAGCACTGTCTTCAGCACGGGCACGTCACCGACATTGCCGGTTCCACGAAACTCGTTCGACATGGCTACCCCCAGTAGGTTGGTTGATTCACCGAGCGCGCTCTCACAGCAGCTCCGTGTCGGACTGCCGCGATTCCTCGGCGGCGTTCAGCGACGCGTGCTCCAGCAGGCGCAGTTCGGCTTCGGTCAGCTTCACACGGCGCCGCGTGTGACGCGGCGTTTCCGCGCCGGTGAAGACCTTGCGCGGCACTTCACCGAACAGCGCGACGGCGGCACGGACGCGCTTTCGCGCCATCTCGTCGACCACGGGGAGGAAGTCGCTGCGGCTCAACGGCCGCAATTCCTCCCGCATCAGCTGCCGCTCCCAGCGGATCGGCTCGAGGAACAGCGCGCGCAGCTCGCGGCCCACAGCGCGAATCGCCGCCCTGCCCTCCTCGTCGCTCATCCGGTCCTTGTGGACCAACGTCTTGATCATGCGCACGAAGTAGTCGAACTCGACGATCGCCTCCGCGGTGGCGTAGCCGTAGGGACTGCGAAACCCGAGTTCCACTCGCTTGGGATAGCGTGAAGCCATCACGCACAGCGTCAGCCCTTTGCGCCCGAGGAGATCGATCGCTTCTTCGCGCGTCGTGATCACACGGTCCAGATGAGCGCGGATCGCGACCAGCGCGTGGTACACCCGGATCAGGATCCAGTCGGCGTAAGGATTGTCGTTCGCGGACAGATGCCAGATGGACTTGAGGACTGCCGCGAAGCGTCGTCCACCGGGGATCGCTGGCAACCGGCCTTCGCTATCGGCAGGACGGCCCGTGAACATGCGATACGCATCCTTGGTGTGCAAGGTCATTGTGTCGGGCGTGGTATCCGCGAGTTGTCCCAGATCCGCGACACGGCTCGCGGTAGGGTCCGCCACGGCAGCGACAGGCGCTGCGCGCGGCATCGCGCCCTGCGCCCACTGGCGCAACTCGCTTTCCCGGTCGCGCAATTCGACGAATCGGGCCCAGCGCGGATCGCCGGGATCCGGCTCGTCCGCCGCCACCAGATCAGCCAACGCGTCCCGCTCCGTGGCGATGTCGTAACCATCGGCAAAGGGCGAGTCGGCGCTGATGGGGAATGGCGCGATTCCGGCTGGTGTGCCCTCCAGTTCGCTGCGGTCGTACGCCGAAGTTGCATCAGTGGCTGTCATGGCAGATTCCTTCGCGAGCGATTGCTGCCCGGGTTGGGCGCGTTGTGCGGCAGTGCCGCTTGCAGTGTCAGCCGCCGGCCATTCGCATCGCCAGGGTTGCCGGTCTGCAGAGCACTCATGAACGTTTTCCCCGTTGACGGCCGGGGTGCAGCCCCTCGAGCATTCGATGGAGCTCCGTGCGGTGCACGGCGATCCTGGCCTGGTAGTCCGGCGACGCACGCTCGGCCGCCAGGCGCCGTTGCTCGACCTCGCGCTGCTCACGCTGGATCAGTTCCTCCTGGCGCTTTCGCCGGGCGGCCGCCACGCGCGGTCCCAGTTCCGGCACGAACGCGCCGGTCGTGGCACGCATCACCATTCCGCGTAGGTACGCGATCGGGCTGGTGCGCACCGCGTTCGCCTGCATGCGGGCGCTCAGTTCATCGAGCAGGGCCTGCGCCTGGCCCGCGCAGCGCTGCACCAGGACCACCGCAGAGGCCCGCTCCTCCGGCAGCAGTCCCTCGGGAAGAATCAGATCACCACCACCCCGCGATCCCCTTTCCTCAGCCTGCGCGTCATTCACGCGTAGTCGTTGTACTGAAACACTTGTACTTCCTTTTATATGGTGGATGGCGGTTTCGTCGAAACAGTGATGGCGGTTTTGTCGAGACAGTGATGGCGCTTTCGTCGAAGCAGGACTGTGGGATTCCCGCACTCTTGATTCGACGTTTGGTGCAAGCCTGTTTGCGGCAACACCGCATTCTGGAATTCGCGGCACGGGGAACATATCGACTGGTCCGGATTCGTTGCCGGCCAGGAGCGCCAGCAGACAGTCCAGCCTGATCCTGACTACCCGTCGTGGTGGAATTCCGGCGCGCGTCTCCTCCCACACGCCAGCGCGCGCCAGGTCTCTGCGTGCGCTCTCCTGCTCACGACGCGTGAGACCGATCTGGTGTGTCCACTCTGCCGCGGAGTTGCCGATCCAGTCCGGCAAATGCCTGGTGGATTGAAGCCGGGTCAGGTGAAGCGCACGCGAGAGCAGCAGACCGGCATGAACACCGCCCCCGATCCCGGCGAGCGTGCGGTGATAGGCGAGCGACGGCCCGAGCAGTTGCGCGATCGCGACGCCGTCGTCCCAGTTCGCAGGTGCGGACGCCTGGCTGATCTGCTCGGTGAGCAGGCTGCCGAGGTGATCAATGCAAAGCCGGAAGTGGAGCTTCGCCGGGATCCCGGTGCGTTGCTCGTGCAGGATCATCAGTGCGCGTAACGCGTCCCGCGCGCTCGCTTGTTCCCTGGCAGACAGTCCGGTCTCCATCTCCCATTGCTCACTGGTCTTGTGAAACCAGCCACCGGTGCGGACGATGTCTCTGCCGTGTCGCGTCCAGTAGATCGTCTGCGACAGCAACAGCGCCGCCTTCACGCTGGCCGTCAGGTCCACGAGCCGACGATGAAACGCGACATGCCGACCGAGCAGTGGCCAGACGATGGCGAGGGCTCTGCGGTGTTGCGCGGATTCCCACGGTTCATCTCCAGCCTCTGTCGCGGATGTCTTGTCGCTCATGGCCGATCCCGAGCCGCGTCATCGGCGAACGCTGGCCGCGTGCGCCTGCAAGGAGCGCCACACCGCTTCGGGGTGTACTCGAAACCAGAGTTTCGCCGGCATTCCCACGCGCCGCTCCTCCAGGAATCCGGCGGTGCGCAACGCGCTGCGCGCCGTTTCCTGCTCCCAGCGCGTGAGCCCGGTTTCGTCGGTCCACTGCTCCTGGGACCGGGAGAACCAGCCGTCGGCGGTCGCATCGATCGTCTGCGTGGTCCAGATTGCCTGGGACAGCATCAGCGCCGCGGTCACGCCGCCGGTGATCGGCACCAGGCACCGGTGAAAGCTCACCGGCAGGTCGAACGCCTCCAGCAGCAGTTCGGCAGTGATCCCGGATGCCATTGCGGCGCGAGTGTTCATCGGGCCGCCTCGAACTCGCGCACGACCGCTTCGAGCACGGCGATGGAGAACTGCGCGAACGCCTGATGCAGCCCGTAGTAGCGGACCCGCGGATTCGGGTCCCCGAGGGCGAGCCAGGCGCGGAAGATGCGCTCGCGCACTGGATAGTCGGGCAGCGGAAGCCGGCCCGAGGGTCGCCAGGCACCACAATCGCGGCGGCGCTTGAGAGTCACCTTGCGGCGGATCTTGAACAGCCGGTTCATCATCTGCCACGACGCGCCATTGCGGATGAAGTACGCCTCCAGCGCCTGGGCTTCGTTCACCAGCGCAACGGCGCGTAGTCCCGCGCTCAGTCCGGCGGCATCGAAGGCGACGCCGATGGTCAGGTCCCGCATCGCCGCGAGGCGGTTCAGATCGATCGCGGAGAGCTGCCGCAAGCGCACGAGTTGCTCGATTTCGATACCGGCGGCATTGAGGTCGGTCGTTCCGGCCTCGGCGAGCCGCACGGCGACGTGATTGAGGAGCACCAGCCGGACCTGCGCATCGAGCAGCGGCAGCATCAGCCTTCCTCCGGTGCGGGGTTCGGTCCAACCTTTGCGCGACACGCGAGTTCCGATGCTGCCGACGCCCGGACGAGAACCAGGACGTCCCAGAACGCACTGGCGGTCTGATCCTGCGCGTCGACCAGCCAATCGAGGAATTCCGCATCGAAGGCAAGCGTGTTTGGCGCACTGCCCGGAGCCGGATCCGCTCCCTCCAGCTTGCCCGGATCGCCTTCTGCCGAACCTTGCAGCACAGCGACGGATGCGAGGGGATCGAGTTGCCCGGAGATCAGCTCGAGCAGTGACCAGGCCCGATGCCGGCCATGGACAGATGGATCTTGATCGGTGGAACAGGGCAATGCGCCCAGCTGGTAGCCAAGCGACGCTGTGGGCACAGGACGCAAACAGTTGTCGACACCGGCAAGCGCGGCGAAGCGCCGGACCTGCTCGATGAGGCGCGCAGGTACCGTGGGGCCTTCGTCGTCGGAGTCGAACGCGTCGCTCGTAGAAGCGGTGCGTTCGGGGACCTCCGCGCCGCCGTTAGCGGTGCTGACAAGCGATTCCGGCCGCGGTGGCTCGTCAACCGCGGGCGGCGCCGTTGCTACCGGTCCAGCGGTGTCGATGGCACCCGCTCGCACCGGCACCGCTTCCGAAGCGAGTTGGGGTGACCGAACGAACTCTGCGAGCGCCGTACGCACTTGCGGGACGGGCTCGCCGAGATGCCGGGCAAGCGCTTCCTCGCAGGCGCGGCACACCGCCGCCGCACTGAACGGCTGCCCTGGTCGGGCGGGATCCACGGCCCGCCTGAACACCGGCTCGAAGACATTTGCATACAGATCGGCCTCGCCGATCGATGCGCGTGTCTGCGCATAGCGCTTCATGGCGTTTAGCCGCGGCTGCATCGTCTTCACGTCCAGCCCCGACAGATTGGCAACGGTCTGGCCCAGGGTGCTCAGCCGCTCAGTGGCAAACAGCTGGTGGGCCAGCGTCGCGGTATTGACCGACAAGCCCAGGGCCTTCATCTCTTCCTCGAGCTGCCTCAGGGACAGTGCACGTCCCAGCTCGGCTTCGAGGCGTGCCTTCAGCGCAACGGCCCCGTTCGCCTTGTCCCAGAACGTCATCTCGCCGCGCTGCTCGTTCTCGATCAGATGCGCGGTGAGTACGTGGCTCTCCGAGCGCCACGGTCGGAACAGCACCACGAGCTTCTCGAAGCGTGTGTCCCCGGTCTCGGCCCGGAGCTGCTGCATCGCCAGCAGGCGCGTATTGCCGCCTGCCTCGACGATGAAGTGGGTCTCGCCGGGCCTGCGGGTGACCGTGAGCGGATTGCGAACACCGCTCGCCCGGATCGATTCCTTTATCTCCGCGAACCTGGCGTTGCCGGCGCGGCGCGGGTTGTGCTCGTACGGGTGAATGTCTTCCACCTCGAGCTCGATCTGGCATTCGTGCCTTGGGTCGGCCTGGGTCGGGAGCTCTCGCGACTTGCCGCCGGGATTGCCCACTTGCAGCGACGCGGCGACCAGGCGACGACGCTCTTCGACGGATACGTGGCGGCCGGAGGTCCTCGGAGCCGACGCGGCGGAGCCGGTATCTGCCATGGCGTTCTCGACAGCCCCGCCGGTCACGCGCTCCGCTCCTCTGCGCGCATTGAGTCAGCGTAGACACCCTCCAGACTGGGAATCAGTTCCCAGACGAGCTGATGCATCACGGTACAGGCGCTGGGCGTGATGCCCGCGCGTTCGCGTTCGTGGCGGTGCACGGGGATGCGCAGCGTCGCCGCCTCCTTGTAGGCCTTGGCATGGGGGACGACGGTGTCGAGGACGCAGACGCGGCCCTTGAGCTTGATGAAGTCTTCGCGGATGCCGCTGGCGATGACGCGCGCGTCCACTGTACGGTCCTGCCGGTAGATCACCGCCTTCATCGGCCCCAGCGTCGCGCCGAGCGCACTGCCCGGTTCGAGCCGGTCGAGCAGTTCCATGGTGCCGTCCTTGAACTCCCGCGCCGACAGGATTTCGGGCGTGATCGGTGACACGAGGATATCGGCCGCCAGTACCGCGGCATCCTGCAACGGGCCGATCGCACCCTGGGTGTCGATCAGCACGCAGTCATAGGCATCGACGACCGCGGGCGAGCGCAACGCGAAACGCAACCGGAACCCGCGGTCGATGCGGTTCAGCAGCCAGTGCGGGAGATTGCCTTCGGGATCATCGGAGACGACGATGTCGAGATTCGGGTAGCGGGTCGCGCTGATGCACTCGGCCGTGACCTCGCCGCGAACGATGAGCTCGGTCAACCCTGCCGCGGGATGTGCGGCGAGCGCAAAGTACTTGGAGAGCGAGGGCTGCACGTCGGCGTCGATCAGCAGCACGCGCAGCCCCATGTCGGCGAGCAACGCCCCCAGATTGGCGGTGAGCGTGGTCTTGCCGACGCCGCCCTTGGTGCTGGTCACGGTGAACTTGATCATCGAATTGACGCGGGTCGCCTCCTGTTCCCTGATACGGAGGAGTCCTGAAAACTGTCGGATTCATCGCCTGAGGTATTCCTGCAGACCGAGTTCGGCGAAGACCTTGCGGATACGTTTGAGCGCGTCGTACAGCGTCGGCCGCGGCAATCCGAGCAGTCGGCTCGCCTCCTGAACCGTGAGCCCTTCCTCGCCCAGCAGTCGACAAAGCCGCTGCTGGACCGGCGTGAGCCGTGCTAACGCCGCCTCGAGATCGATGCGGGCATCCGTCCCGAAGCGTTCTCGAACCTGCCACCCACCCTGCTGCGGCGCTTGTGCCAGCGCGTCGAGCAGCGTCGCACCGTCCGCCTCGTCACCGATCGGCGCGTCGAGCGACGCGGCGACGAAGTTGACCTTGCGCCGATCCGATTCATGCTCGCGCAGCAGATCCGAAAGTTTGTTGCGCACGACCTGAGCCATGAACGCCCTGGGCGAGACCTCCCGGCCAGGGTCGAACTGGTCCCTGACGGCAACCCAATGGACGAGACATTCCTGGCACAAGTCCTCAAAGCTCTCGCGCTCGAGACTTCGCCATTTCGACCGGAACCGGCCGACCAGTTGCTTCGCAACAGCAATCTCCCAGCCCTCGAATAGACCCCTGTAGTCAAGCACCGACCCTCCCGCACGAGTGCGAGAGGGCTGGTTCGATTGCCAACGGAAGCGCCCGGGGTCACCGAACGCTCAGGACGAATTTCGAGCGCGAGAGAACACGCAAGGGCGCTCACAACGCCCTTGTGTGTGCTCTCGAAACAGGAGTTAGGTAGGGAGAAGCCCCAGCAGGCCGAGGCAAGCCTCGGCGGCGCACTCGTTGTCCAAGCTCTCGAGTCGCGCCCGTTTCAATCGGCACCCCGTCGGCTCCGGTGTGTGCCTTCAGCAGCTATGGGAGACGTGGCCCGTGTACCGTATATTGGCCGCTGCCACGATCTCTCGCCCTGGCTACCCGGCGAGCGGCGGCGCCCGTGATAGTCGGGCAAGTCCCGGCAGAGCGGGCCGTACCTGTTGACCCTCCATGAGG
>JBBQVO010000125.1:0-9744 GCA_038211505.1 Dehalococcoidia bacterium
AGGACCCCCTTCTTCCACGCATAGCCGAGGCCGGCGGCGAGGATGCCGATGAACAGCACCATCTCCCAGAACGCCGCCTTGCCGGCGTGAGCGAATGTCACCGCCCACGGGAAGAGAAACACCGCTTCCACATCAAAGATAAGGAACAGGATCGCGAACAGGTAATACCGAATGTGAATCTGCGCCCGCGTCCGCCCGATCGGCAGCATCCCGCACTCATACGAGATCGCCTTACCGGCTTCTTTCGAGAATGGAGCGAGCACACGAGCGGCGATCAGCGCGGTTGCGACGAGGCCGATGCCAATGAAAACCGCTATAAACACGGCGAGGTAGTTGTCGAGCAGAGCCTGGAACGGCAAAGCGACTCCTCTGCCCGGACGGCATATTCGGCCCGCAGAAACTGTCACAGACGCTGCGAAAAACCGATGCTCAGGTTCAACGCGATCGTAACAGCGCCCCACTTGTAAGTCAATTCACAATCGAACCTACACCGAACGTCAAGCACAGACCGCAACGCCACCCATCGCGACGTAGGGGCGCACGGCTGTGCGCCCGTTGGTCGGCGCAACCAACAGCGCCGACTCGCCCCGTACGGACACGTCTTCTCGCAGAGTCGCCGCAGGAGACAGACCTGTCCCTCGCCGGCACGAGGAACGCCTCCCGAATCGACAACTCCCGCCCGTACGGACACGTCTTTTCGCGGCGTTGCCACGAACACGCGTGCTCTCGTCGCCACATCGACCGTTCCTAAATCGCGGGCCATCCCCGACCCGAGAACGTAGGGACGCAGCTTTAGCTCCGTCCGTGTCCGTAACCGCCACCGAGGCTCACTCCCATCTCCACCGTACGGACAGGTCTTCCAGGTCTTCTCGCGGCGTTGCCGCGAGACACACTTGCTCGTGTCACGACATCGACCGTTCGTAAGCGCCGCCCTTCCCCGACCGAGAACGTAGGGACGCAGCTTTTCGTAGAGTCGCCTTGGAGACAGCTCCGTCCGTGCCCGTAACCGCCACCGAGCCTCACTCCCACCTCAACCATTCGCAGCTCTCCCCCAGACTCTCACCGTCGCGACCGTATCCGACGAATCGCCCAATCGCGCGCACCGTCCTCCCAAAGGCCAACAACCAACAGCCAACAACCCCCCGCAGCCCGCTTGACCACCACCCCCACACCCCCGTATCCTCGCACCAACAACTACATAGCGCGTGAGGTCGCGGCGAAGTCCGGTGCGAAGCCGGCGCTGTCCCGCAACTGTATCTTCCGTCCAGCAACCAATGCTCGACGGGGGGAGCCAGGTCGACCGCCCTCACATTGTCGCAAGCCTTCGAGGATGAGGCGCGGGCACTGCGATGCGATCGTCGGCCCCTGTCTTCTCGGCAGGGGTTTCTCGTTCTCGGGACCTACTGCCACCCAACGAGGCATGCGCACCGAACAGGAGCGAGCATGACGATGCGTTGGCTACACACGACCGCCGGACTGATGCTCGCCGTCTTGGTGTTGCTCGCCGCCATGGCCTGCGGCGGCAGCAGCAAGAAGAGCAGCACACCCACCTTTAACGAGAATCCGACCCCCATCCCGATCGCGACCGAGCCCGCGTTCCCGGTGACGATCCAGCGCAGCGACGGCAAGGCGCTCACGCTCGCCAAGCCGCCCGAACACATCGTCTCGATGTCTCCCGCCGCGACGGAGATCATCTACGCGCTCGGCGCCGAGAAGTCGCTGATCGCCGTCGATAAGCAATCCAACTTCCCCGACGCCGCGAACAGCTTCGCAACCAAGGTCGACGCCTTCGAGCCGAACGTCGAGCAGATCGCCGGACTTAAGCCGGATCTCGTGATCATGCTCGCCACCGACAACAGCGGCATCGTGCCGAAGCTCGATGCGCTGAATATCCCCGTCCTCTACGAGAACATCGACACCGCCGTCAAGACCCTCGAGGATGTCTGGGGCCAGATCCGCATCATCGGCGAAGTCACCGGCACGAACGATAAGGCCGTGCCGCTCATCTCCGGCCTCGAAGGGCGTGTGAAGAAGGTGCAGGACGCCGTCCAGGGCCTCAACCAGACGCTCACGCCCAAGGTCTATCACGAGCTCGACTCCACCTTCTTCACGGCGTCGAACAACACATTCATCGGCGACCTCTATCACGTGCTGCGCGCCCAGAACATCGCTGGCAATGGTGGCGGCCAGGCATATCCGCAGATGACGCAGGAAGCGATCATCGCCGCCAACCCGAAGGTGATCATCCTCGCCGACGAAGAGTTTGGCGTGAGCATTGACTCCGTCAAAGCGCGGCCGGGTTGGAGCGCCATCGATGCAGTCCAGAACGGCAACATCTTCGCCATCAAGGCCGACATCATCAGCCGCCCCGGCCCGCGCATCGTCGACGCGCTCGAACAACTCGCGAAGGACATCTACCCGCAGAGGTTCCAGTAACGATGCAGCTCGCGCCGTCGCGCCGCCTCCCGCTCGCGGACAATGATTGCGCGCCCGCGCTCGTCACCTGGCGCAGCCTCGCGCCGACGTACGCGCTCGCCGCGCTCGCCACGCTCGCCGTCGCGATCTTCGCTGTCAGCTGGGGCACCGTGCACATCCCGCCGCAAACCACGCTCGCGATCGTCATCCATCACCTGACCGGCGCATCGACCGGCGAGCACTCCGCCACCTTCGACGCCATCGTCTGGCAGGTGCGCATGCCGCGCGTCGTCCTCGCCGGCATGGTCGGCGCGACGCTCGCATTCTCCGGCGCGGCGTATCAGGGCGTGTTCCGCAATCCGCTCGCCGAGCCCTACATCATGGGCGTTGCCGCCGGCGCCAGCGTCGGCGCCACACTGATCATCGTCTCGCCGCTCTACGTCGCTGCCGGCCTGCTCAGCCCCGTGCCACCGGCCGCCTTCGCCGGCGCGCTGATCGCCGTCGCCCTCGCCTACGGTCTCGCCCGCGTCGGCCACATCGTCCCCACGACGTCGCTCATCCTTAGCGGCGTCGCCGTCTCATCCGTCGGCACATCGCTCGTCACCTACCTCATGCTCGCCTTCAACACCCGCACGCTCGCGATCCTCAACTGGATCCTCGGCGGCTTCAACACCGCCACCTGGACGAAGGCCGGCATCGCGCTGCCCTACATGCTGCTCGCCGCGATCGTCGTGCTGCCCTTCGCGCGCACCCTCAACGTCATGCAGCTCGATGAAGATCAGGCGCGCCAGCTCGGCGTCAACACCGAACGCACGAAGATCATCGTCCTCGGCATGGCCTCCCTCGCCACCGCCGCCGCCGTATCCGTCAGCGGCCTCATCGGCTTCGTCGGGCTCATCGTGCCGCACATGGTGCGCATGGTCTGGGGCCCGGATTACCGGCGTGTGCTGCCGCTCTCCGGCTTCTTCGGCGCATCGTTCCTGATCATCGCCGACGTCATCGCCCGCACGATCGATCCAACGTTCGAGGTGCCGATCGGCGTCGTTACTGCGCTCGTCGGCGCGCCATTCTTCCTCTACCTGCTGCGCCGTCAGCAACGGCCCGCCACGGAGCGGTTCTGATGCTCGCCGTCCGCGATCTCCACGCCGGCTACAACGATCGCATCTTCCTGCACGCCGTCGATCTCGATGTTGAGCGCGGAGAGATGCTCGCCGTCATCGGCCCCAACGGCTGCGGCAAGACGACGCTGCTGCGCGTCGTCACCGGCGTGCTCACACCGGAGCGAGGCAGCGTCGCATTCGACGGCGTCGACATCCGCGACATGAACGCCACCGCGATGGCCCGTTCCGTCGCCGTGGTCGCTCAGGGCGCATCGCTGCCCGAACGCTTCTCCGCATTTGAAGTCGTGCTCATGGGACGATCGCCGCACCTGCGCTTGCTCCAGTCCGAGGGCGCGCGCGACATCGAAATCGTCCGCGCCGCTATGGAGCGCACCGACAGCTGGCGCCTCCGCACGCGCCTCGTCGAAGAGCTCTCCGGTGGCGAACGGCAGCGCGTCATCATCGCCCGCGCCCTCGCGCAAGAGCCCGACCTGCTACTGCTCGACGAGCCGACGTCGCATCTCGACCTCGCGCATCAGCTCGATGCCTTTCGTCTCGTGCTCGATCTCTGCCGCGAGCAGCGCCTCGCCGTCGTCGCCGTCGTCCACGATCTCACGCTCGCCGCGATGTTCGCCGACCGCATCGCAATCATGGCCGGCGGTCGCATCGTCGCCGACGGAACGCCCGCCGCCGTCATCGACGCGTCGACGATCGAGCGCGTCTACGGCTGCCCCGTTCGCATCATCCCCCACCCCACCACCGCCCGCCCCATCGTCGTCCCCGAGATCGACGTACCCGCGATCAATGCCGCGGCACACTGTCATTGCCTTGAAAGTCTCCCGCTCCCCGCTTCAAATCGTCGAAACGATCCCCTCTCCCCTAGTGGGAGAGGGGTGGCCGAAGGCCGGGGTGAGGGTCATCGGCCGCGACCGATGCCTCGACTTTCATGCTCTTGTGTGCGCGACGAAGCCGCCCATGTACGATTCTGAGCGCAGCGACCTTGTCCAGAACTCAGTGACGGAAGAACCGCCGCAGGTGCCCGTGGTAGCTCTCCGATCACCGCGACGAACCCCGATTGAGCTCACCGTCGGAGGCGATCCCCCCTACCCCCGGTGACATGGACGGTTAGGCGTTCGCGGCGAACGATGACAGGATGAACCCGTGCGACTGAAATGATCACCATCTGTTCCCGACCAGAACGCACCGCGACCACCGCCAATGTTTCACGTGAAACATTCGTTCTAAAACCGATCGAGAATCCTTCGCGAGACAATCAAACGGTCCGACCCGAACCCAAACGACCGACCTGATCGAAGGAACGCATGACGGAAGAACAACACGACCCCAAACAGCCCCGCAAAGCGCTCGTCGTCGTCAACACCGGCAACGGCAAGGGCAAGACCACCGCCGCGCTCGGCGTCCTCTTCCGCGCTTGGGGCCGCGGCCTCAACGTCTGCATGCTCCAGTTCATCAAGAGCACCACATCCAACTACGGCGAGAACAAGGCCGCGAAGAAGGCCGGCATCGAGATGATCTCCCTCGGCGGCGGCTTCACCTGGCTCTCGAAAGACATCGAGAAAGACAAGGCGCTAGCCCGCGAACTCTGGGAGCAGTGCAAGGCCAAGATCGCATCCGGCGACTACGACGTCGTCGCCCTCGACGAGTTCACCTATCCGCTGACGTACGGCTGGCTGCCCGTCGACGAGATCATCGACTTCCTCAAGACCCGCCCGCCCCGCACCCACGTCATCATCACCGGCCGCGACGCGCCGCAGGAGCTGATCGACTACGCCGATCTCGTCACCGAGATGCGCGAGATCAAGCACCCCTTCCAGCAAGGCCTGAAAGCCCAACCCGGGATCGAATTCTGATGGACACAATCAAAGAGGCCGTCGCCGCCATCCGCCCCCCCGACGAGCAGGCGCGCCATGCCGCCGCCGACCTGCAATCGCAGCTCACGAAGCCCGCCGGCGCGCTCGGCCGTCTCGAAGAGCTGCACATCCGGGCCGCCGGCATCTTCCGCGAACCCCGCCCGACGATCACCCAGCGCGTCATCGTCGTCGCCGCCGCCGATCACGGCGTCGCCGGAGACGGCGTCAGCGCGTACCCCCCGCAGGTGACGTTCCAGATGCTGCAGAACTTCCTCGCCGGCGGCGCCGCCGTCAACGTCCTCGCCGCGCAGGCCAACGCCGCCGTCCGCGTCGTCGACGCCGGCGTCCGTCGCGATACCGACGACACGCGCGTCCACAACGCGAAACTCCGAAGCGGCACAGACAACATCACCCGCGGCCCCGCCATGTCGCGCCATGAAGCCGAGACGCTCGTAGCGCGCGGCATCACCTTCGCCTGCGAGATCTGCGCCAGCGACACGCCGACGGTCATCGCGCTCGGCGACATGGGCATCGGCAACACGACATCCGCCGCCGCGATCACCTCCGTCATCACGAACACGCCGCCGCGCACCACCGCCGGCCGCGGCACCGGCGTCGGCGATGCCGCCTTCGCCGCAAAGGTCGCCGCGATCGAGCGCGCGATCTCAATCAATGCTCCCGATCCAAGCGACGGCATCGACGTGCTGGCCAAGATCGGCGGCTTTGAGCTCGCCTTCCTCGCCGGCGTCGCCATCGGCGCTGCGGCAACCGGAGCCGCCGTCGTGCTCGATGGCTATCCGACAACCGCCGCCGCGCTAACCGCAGGGGCCATCGTGCCGGACGTCATCGCCTACATGCTCGCATCGCACGTCTCCGCCGAACCCGGGCACCGCATCGCGCTGGCGCATCTCGGCTTGCAGCCGCTCCTCGATCTCGGCATGCGTCTCGGCGAGGGCACCGGCGCCGCGCTCGCCTTGCCGCTACTTGATGCCGCGCTCCGCATCCCGCGCGAGATGGCGACGTTCGACTCCGCTGGCGTCGCCCGCTCCGACACGGAAACGCGGCCGGAAGCGTGACGTCGTTCTTCACCGCGCTCGAGTTTCTCACGCGCCTCACCCTGCGACGCACGCCAGCCGCCGATCTCGACGCCATCGCCCGATCGCAGCGCTGGTTCCCCGCCGTCGGTCTCATTATCGGCGGCATCCTCGTTGCCATCGATCGTCTTGCGCTAAAGGCGCTGCCCCCTCAATCCGTCGACGTCCTGCTCGTCGTCGCGCTCGCCGCCATCACCGGCGGCCTCCATCTCGATGGACTTGCCGACGCCGCCGACGGCCTGCTCGGCGGCCAAACCCGCGAACGCCGTCTCGAGATCATGCACGACGTCCACGCCGGCACATTCGCCATCGTCGCCGTTGTCTCCGTTCTCGCGCTGAAGTGGGCCGGCCTCGCTGCCCTGCCGCCGAACGTCCGCATCGAGACCCTGATCGCCGTCCCCTGCCTCACTCGCGCGGCAATGCTCACCAACATCGTCGCATTCCCGAGCGCCCGCCCCGACGGCATGGCCGCCCGACAGCGCGATCACACCGGCATCGCCGCGATCGTCATCGGCGGCGCGACGGCCGTCGTTGTCGCCGTCGCGCTGTTCGGCGCGACCGCCATCTTCCCGCTGGCGATGGCGCTCGCCGCCGCGCTCGCCGTCGGCTTCGTCTCGATGCGGATGGTCGGCGGCATGACCGGCGATCTCTACGGCGTCACAGCCGAGATCACGGAGGCGGCTCTGTTTCTCTTCATCGCCGCCTTCGCCAATCGAGGCTGGATCGACGCGTGGCTGCTAGGCTGACCGCATGTTGACGCTGATCCTCGGCGGCGCCCGCAGCGGCAAGAGCGATCTCGCTCAGCGCCTCGCGATCGCCTCCGTCCGCGACGTCCTCTTCCTCGCGACGATGCAGCCCGGCGACGACGAGACGCGCGCGCGCGTAGCCGCCCACCGCGCCGAGCGCCCACCCGCGTGGCAGACGATCGAAGAACCACTCGATATCGTCCGCGCTCTCGATGCAAACGCGCCGCGCGCGGCGTTCGTCATCGTCGACTGCCTCACACTCTGGATTACGAACCTCTTGCTCAATGAACTGCCCGGCGACGATGCCGACGGTTCGTCGCTCGCCGACGCAGCGCGCGCGCTCGACGTCATCCGCGGTCGGACGTCGCAGCTGCTCGACTGGGCCGCCGCGTACGACGGCGAGATCTCCATCGTCTCCAACGAAGTCGGCATGGGCGTCGTGCCCGCCTACCCGCTCGGCCGCATCTTCCGCGATGCGCTCGGCAGCGCCAATCGCACGATTGCCGAAGGCGCCGACCGCGTCTACTATCTCGTCGCGGGGTTGGCGCTCGAGATGAAGTCGCTCGGCGCGCTTCCGCTCGACGCGTTCGGCGAGGCGCGCACGCGATGATCCCGATCGGCGATAGCGTCCGCTCCCGCACCATTCCCTACGTCAATATCGCCATCATCCTGATCAACTTCGCCGTCTTTTTCTACGAGCTCTCGCTTAGTAACGACGCCATCCGCGCGTCGATCGGCGGCGCGCGCGTCTCATCCGAGCTCGATCGCTTCATCTTTCACTGGGCGAACATCCCCGCCTGCACCTTCGATGCCGTCGGCTGGAGCCAGCACCTGCGCGGCACCGGCAGCGCCGTCTGCGCGCAGCAGCCACACCCCGCCTGGACGATCTTCAGCGCCATGTTCATGCACGGCGGCTGGCTGCACATCCTCGGCAACATGCTCTTCCTCTGGATCTTCGGCGACAACGTCGAGGACGCCATGGGCCACGTACGCTACGCGATCTTCTACCTGCTCGTCGGCGTGCTCGCGTCGATCGCGCACGGCTACATCGCGACGAGCGGCGCCTTCGGCTCGTCCGGCGATGCGCTACAGCCCGCGCTTGGCGCGAGCGGCGCCATCGCCGGCGTCATGGGCGCATACATCGTCCTGTTTCCGCGCGCGACCGTCGCCGTGATCATCCCGATCATCTTCTTCATCCCGTTCCCGCTGCCGGCGTTCGTGCTGATCGGCTTCTGGTTCCTGCTGCAGGTCTTCAGCGGCGTCTCATCGCTCGGCGTCGATGCCATCGGCGCCGGCGGCGGCGTCGCCTACTTCGCCCACATCGGCGGCTTCATCGCTGGCGCCATCCTAGTCAATCTCTTCGTCCGCAACCGCACCCGCGCCAAACGCCAGCAGCAACCCCGCCCCCAAACTTGGTGACGCGCAGGCAGCGCCCGCCGATCGGGAATTGGCTTCACGGGGTCGACCTGGGATCGTAGGGACGCAGCTTTAGCTCCGTCCGCAATCGCTGGCCGCCACCGTCCGTCGTCACCGGCGATCACGGGCGGCCAGCTCAACCCCAGATCCAACTATTAACGTCCTTAACCTTGACGTGCACGTAACATTCCATCTACGATCGGATCGATGACACACAAGAAGGCCGCTGTCGCCGAACCTGAATCTCATGCCGACGCCTACCTCCAGATCGGCGAGGTCGCGGAGCGGACGGGCGTCACGCAGCGTACGCTTCGCTACTACGAAGAGAAGGGCCTCCTCAAGCCGCCGTCGCGCCTCGATGGCGGCTTTCGTCTGTATTCAGAAGAGGACGTCCTGCGCGTTGAGAAGATCAAGCGCCTGCAGACGCTGCTCGGCTTCACCCTCGCCGACATCAAGGACATGGTGCAGGCAGACGAGGTCAAGTCGCAGATCAAGGCCACCTACCGCAAAGACGCCGAAGTCTCCGAGCGTCGCGGCAAGCTGCTGAAGGCGAAAGAAGTCACCCTCGGCCAGGTCGCCGTCATCGATCAGAAGCTCGCCGCGCTGCAAGACATGAAGACGCATCTCGAACAGAAGCTCGACCAATACGACGGCTGGCTCCGCAACCTCGAAGAACAAGCCGTCGCCGCCCGCGCCTGATCCAGCACGTCCGTCGTGCGCGCCTCGCTCTCAGCGCTGAACGCCTTCCTCTGTGCAGGAACGGTCGAAGAGGCGCTCGCCGACAGTCGGACTAGAAGCGCGCTGAGAGATTAGCCTCACCTGTAGCGTGGGCTTTCCAGCCCGCGCGGGTTAAGGTCGGCGGTGGCCCCGTTGTGCGAACAATTGCCACGGCTCATCTCGACCTTTCTAGGTCGCCACCCCGTTACGTCGCAGCAACAACACCCTCAGCCGCGACCTCAAACCCAAACTGCCCGGCAAACACGCGCACGATCTCATCTTCGACGTCCGCCATATCGAACGCGGCGTGCGCGCACGCCTGCATCGACGTGACGCAGGCGTGGCGGAGGCCGCAGGCGACGATGCCGTCGTAGTACGAGAGATC
>JBBQVO010000126.1:0-9717 GCA_038211505.1 Dehalococcoidia bacterium
TAACCCGTGCGGTTCCGCGAACCGGCCACGTCGCCAGATAACTGCGCGTCAGTTTCATTCTCGATGTGGTCGAGGGTCTAGTGAAGGCCGTCGGAGGATGAGACGCGCTCGGCGACGCCTTCACCGGCGAGCAGCTGGGCGACGGTGCGATAGACATCGGGGTTGAAGGCCATGCCGATGTGGGTGGCGGTGACTTCGCGATTGAGGTCGGCGTCGTCCTCCATGCAGACGCGCCAATCGACGACGCCATCGCACTTCGAGTAGATGGCGCTGCGGACGTAGTCGTCGTTCGGTTCTTCGTCGCGGAGGGTGGCGACGAACTCGCAGGAACACTGCGGCGTGAAGCAGCTGCTGCTGACTTCGCGGCGGCCGCGGCGTTCGGTGACGATGTTCGATCGCACGAAGTTCGCGGCGCTGAGGATCAGCGGATGGGCGCGAACGCCGCGGAACGGCGAGCCCATCGTGATCACCTGTTTCACGAGCGACGGCTCGCGGTGCGCGGCAGCGCGGGCGAGCATGCCACCAAGGCTGTGGCCGACGATCGTCACCGGCTGTTTCGTATCGGTGTGCGCTTGTCGCACCGTCATGACCAGACGCTGGGTTAGAAGCTCAGGGCAGTCGACGTTGCGACCGATGCCGGAGAAGTACGGGCGGTAACCGATGCGCCGGAGCCAGAGGTGCATCTCGGTCAGGTAGCGGTCGTCGCCCAGGAAGCCGGGAACGAGGACGATCGGCTCGCCGTGGCCCTTGGGGATACCGAAACCGTAATAGACGGGCGAGAGGTGGAGGGCGAGCCAGTCGAGCGGAAACAGCGCTTCCAGCCAGATCGGCCGGCTCGTCGGCTCATAGCCGGCGAGGTCTGGCGCCGTCGGCGTCACTCCGTTTTGCACGCTGCCTCGATTCCGGCGGGCCGCAGATGCGGCAGTTTCCGTATTCCAATCGCGCGGCCTGCTGTTATCATACAGAATGTTGGAAGGCGGCGACTGTATCAACGCTACGCCGCCGGGCCCAAAAAATCGTGCATTCTTATTGCTCCGGTAACGTCCGAACACAATTTCCGGGAGTATAATCGCCGTATAGCCTCGCGTCCACGCGAGACAGGCGCTTCAGGAGGCCACGCCCGATGCCGCCAACAGCCCTTTCCCATCGCATGAGCGCGGAAGACGCGTCGTTTCTCTACTTCGAGAAGCCGGACGCGCCGCTTCACATCGGCTCGATCGCCATCTTCGAAGGGAACATCCCGTTCGACAAGTTCTATGCGAGCATCGACGCCCGCATGCATCTGATCCCGCGCTACCGGCAGCGGGCGATCATCCCGCCGTTCTACGCCGGACACCCGACGTGGGAGGACGACCCGAAGTTTTCGCTCGCCCGCCACTTCCGCCATGTCGAGCTGCCCGCGCCTGGCACGGACGCGCAGCTGCGCGAGCTGGCGTGCGAGATTTTCGCGCCCATGCTGCCGCGCGACCGGCCGTTGTGGGACATGACGGTCGTCACCGGATTGCAGGGTGACCGCACGGCCAACATCAGCCGCGTCCATCACTGCCTCGTCGACGGCGTGTCCGGCATCGAGTTGCTGATCGCGGTGCTCGATCTCGTGCCGAATCCGGAGCCGACGCCGCCGCCTGCGGTGCCGTGGCAGCCGGCGACGCCGCCCGATCCGATGGCAGCCTGGGCCGATGCGGTGTTCGATCAGTGGAACCGCAACGTCCGCTCGTTCACGGAGTGGCAGCAGGATCTGCTCGACCCGCGGACACAGATGCGACACGCGACTGAGCTGGCGCGGGCGATTCAGACCGCGGCGCCGGCGGCGGCTCGTCAGCCGGCGAAGACGCCGTGGAACAAGCCGGTCGGCGCCAAGCGCGCGGTGACGACAGCGCAGATGTCATTTCAGGAAGTGCGCGGCATTCGCAGCGCGCTCGGAGGCACGGTCAACGACGTGATGCTGACGATCCTCGGCGGCGCGCTCGGCCGGTACCTGCGCCAGCACAACGTGAACACGGACGGCATGCGGCTGCGGCTGATGATCCCCGTGAACGTGCGCAAGGAAGACGAGAAAGGCGCGCTCGGCAACCGCGTTTCGATGATGCTGCCGGAGATCCCGGTCGGCATCGCCGATCCGGTGGCGCGTCTACAGGGTGTGCGCGACGAGATGGAGCGGCTGAAGAGCCGCAAGCAGGCGGACGCGTTCGAGTCGCTGATGCGTCTCGTGACGAACGCGCCGGCGGTGTTCCACGCGCTCGCAGGCATGAACGGCGTGCCGCCTGGCGGCGCGAACCTCGTCTGCACGAACGTGCCGGGTCCGATGATCCCGCTCTACGCCGTCGGCCACCGGATGCTGCAGCACTTCCCGCTGGTGCCGCTGGCCGGCGATCTCGGCATCGGCGCGGGCATCACGAGCTTCGACAAGCATCTCTTCCTCGGCGTCATGTGCGACCCAGAGATCATCGGCGACATCGACACGATCGGTCGCTACTGCGATCTCGAATTCGAGGCGCTGCGCGACGCAGCCGGCGTCTCGGTCAGCGACCTGCCGGACTTCGGTGCGCACAACGGCAATGGGCATGGGAACGGCAACGGCCGATCGCACGCGCCCGCGGCGACGCCCGTCGGTGATACGCAGGCGGAAGCGGCTACGGCGACGGCCTAGCAACCAGCTCCGAGAGCGGGTTAAGCACTGTTTGACGACGTAGGGATTCTCCCGATGCGTTGATTCGCGCTCGCCTGCGAAGATCGCACTATGAGTGCTCACTCCACCACCCCAGGCGCGGCAAGCGGCGCACCGACGACCGCACCCTCCCCTGCCGCGGGCGCGGCGAGCGGTGCCGCTACGCCGGCGATCGATGACGCGACGACGGCGGCGTCCGTGCGCGATCGCGATGGGCTGCTCGCGCGGTACCTCGACGTGCTTGATGGGGAGCGGAATCTTTCGCGGTTTACGCTGCGGAATTATGGGACGGATCTGCGGCACTACTTTCTTTGGCTTGAGGAGAACTCACTCGAACTGACCGCGATCTCGCGGCAGTTGTTTCGGGGGTACATCGGGGCGATGCAGGCGGCGGGGGTCAGCGACCGGAGCGTCGTGCGGCGCGTCAGCACGGTGAAGTCGTTGTATCGCTGGATGCGCCTCAACGATCTCATGTCCGGCGACCCTTTGGTGCTCGTGCGCGGTCCAAAGCAGGCGCGACGGCTGCCCCATGTCCTGACACTCGCCGACATCACGAATCTGATCGCGGCGGCAGACGGCGCGACGCCGGGCGGGCTACGTGATCGAGCGTTGATGGAAGTGCTATACGGCTGCGGCGTGCGCGTGAGCGAAGCATCGGGGCTGGATGTCGATGACGTCGACCTTTATCAGCTGACGATGCGCGTGCGCGGCAAAGGCAACAAGGAGCGGCTTGCCGTCATGGGCGAGCCGGCGCGGGGAGCGATTGCGCGGTGGTTGCGCGATGGACGCCGCATCTTGGCCGACGCGGGTCGGCAAAACGTGACCGAAGCTGGAGACTGGAAACTGGAGACTGGATTAGATCAATCCAGCTTCCAGTCTCCAGTTTCCAGCTTCAGCCGTGATTTGGCGCACTCATCGCCTGGAACACCCCTCTTTCTGAACAAGAGCGGCGGCCGGCTGTCGCAACGCGCGATGCAGATCCTCGTGCGGAAGTATGCGAAAAAGGCGGGGATTGATGCGCGGGTGCACCCGCATCTGCTGCGGCACACGTTCGCGACCCACCTGCTCGATGGCGGCGCCGAGCTGCGCGTCGTGCAGGAGCTGCTCGGGCACAGCAATCCCAACACGACGCAGATCTACCTGCACGTCACGGAAGAGCGTCAGCGGAAGGTGATGGATGCGTCGATGGATGAGCTGGCGCAGGTGGAGGCGGCGCGGCGCGCGTTGGGGCGCAGCCGCGGCTAGTCCAACCGTCCACGAGCGGCGGCGAACGAATTCAATCGTCCCTCCCGACGGGCGCGGCCAGCGGCGCCCCTACGCCAAGCTACACACGCGCGGCGTTGCGAGTCACACTGAAGGAGCAGCATCGATCGCCATCAGCACAGAAGGAACGAGACACAACGATGCCACTGTATTTTGCGGAGCACACTCACACCGCGGACACCTGTCCGACGAAGCAGCCGGAGATGATGAAGATGCTCGGGCAGCACGTGACGCAGCGAAACGCGGACACGTACGACATCCGCATCCTCGCCGACGTGGTGCATCCAGGCGAGCACAAGATGAATATGGTGCTGGAGGCGCCGTCTCAGGAGCCGGTCGATCGGTTCATGGAGCCGTTCGGGATGGTCGGGACGGTGGCGATCAAGCAAGTGACGACGTGCGAGCAGGTCGTCGAATCGGCGAACTGCTGAGGACGGCGAGAACCACCAACCGCGAGCGCGGCTGGTGGTCCTCGTGTGCTTACGGGAGTTTAGCGCCGGGTCAAAGCTTTACTCATCGACGGCAACGCGTCTCGCTATGCGAGATCGTCGCGCACGGCGACGGACGGAGCTAAAGCTGCGTCCCTACTTCCTTTATTCGCTCGTTGGCCTCTATTCGCTCGCTGGTTCGGTCGCCTCTTGTTTAGAAGCCGAGCGCTAGCGGTTCGCCGGTTTCGAGCAGGGTCTTGAGGCCGCTCAGGATCATCGGCCAGCCTTCGCCGGCGCCCTTGTAGGACTTCGATTCGCTCTTGAATTCGTGGGTCAATGTCAGTTTGCAGGCGTCGCCCTGCTGCGCGATCTCCCAGGTGACCTTCGAGATGTCGTCGGGGCCGCCGCCGTGCTCTTCGTTGTAGTCGAAGCCGAATGTCTGGACGAGGCGGCGTGGCGGATCGACTTCCAGCAGCGTGCCGTTGTGCATCGAGCTGCCGTCGTTTCTGGCGTAGCTGTAGTGGTCGCCGGCTTTCCAGTTGCCGCCGTCGACGGCGCCGCCGAAGTAGTGCTTCGTGAATTCGGACTTCGTCATCGCCTCCCAGAGCTTCTCGGGGGTTGTCTTGATGTACACCACGTACACATGATTCGCGCCTGGCATCGGTTCTCCTTCCAGATGATGCTTGATCCCGACCAGCGTCTCGACCCAGGGTTCGGCGTATTTGCTGATCCAGCGATCGAGGACGAGTCGAATCGGGACGGGGTTGAGGTAGTGGAGCTTCTCACGGCCGGAGCGTTGGGTGGTCACGAGCCCGGCGGCCTCAAGTACGCGCAGGTGCTTCATAACGCCGAATCGGGTCATCTCCGGCAGCGTTGTCTCGAGCTCGGAGAGCGTCTGGCCATCACGCTCGAAGAGTTTGTCGAGAAGGAGCCGCCGGTGCTGGTCGCTCAGTGCCTTGAAGATTGCTTCCACCTGCGGACTATACGTGACCTTTTCGTCACCTGTCAATACTCTACGGGTCGATGTGTTACGATTCGCTTCAAATCTGAATCTCCAAGGACGGGGTGTTGGTTATTCACCGGCAGGCGCGGCGCTCCTGGGACCTGCTCTACCTCCTCACGCTCCGCGAACTCAAACTTCGCTACGAAGACACGTTCTTCGGCTTCCTCTGGTCGCTGATACGACCGCTGCTCCAGGGCGCGGTGCTGTTCGTCGTGCTGCGGAAGTTCATCCGCATCGAGGTCGAGGATTATCATCTCGTGCTGCTCGCGGGGTTGTTCCCGTGGACGTGGTTCCAGACGTCGCTGCTACTGGCCGTCGGCGCCTTCGCTGGCAACGGCGGGCTGATCAAGAAGGTGTACTTCCCCCGATTCGTGCTGCCGCTTGCGACGGTGCTCAACAACGGCGTCCAGTACGCGCTGTCGATCCCCGTGCTCGTGATCCTGCTGCTGTTCAGTGGGTACACGCCGAACTGGACGTGGCTGATCGGCATCCCGTACCTGCTGATCGTCGAAGCGGTGCTGATCATGGGGATCGTGCTCTTCATCGCGTCGCTCGATGTCTACTTCCGCGATCTCGAGCACCTGACGGACGTATTCGTCGGGCTGATCTGGTTTTATCTGACGCCGGTGATCTACCCACTGTCCATCGTGCCGGCGAAGTATCATGACTGGGTGCTGCTCAACCCGATGGCGTCGCTGATCGAAGGCTGGCGTCAACTCTTCCTCCACAATCAGATCCCCGGCGCCGACATGTGGCCGGCGCTCGTGTTCGCGGTCGCCATCGCCGTGATCGGGGCGTTCTCATTCAGCAAGATGCAGGGAGGGTTCGCCGATGCCCTCTAACGCGCTGTCCGACATCGGCGGTGATACGGCCATCTCCTTCGACGGCGTATCGAAGCACTACTCGCTCGCGCTACAGAAAGAAGCGAGCGACGTGAAGTCGATGATCCTGCATCTGCCGCGCTTCCTGTCGAACGCGCGGCGGCCGTTCGTCGCGCTCGATCAGATCAACCTGCGGGTGCGGCGCGGCGAGAGCGTCGGCATCATCGGACCAAACGGCAGCGGCAAGAGCACGACGTTGCGGATCATGTCCGGCATCACGCCGCCGACGTCGGGCAAGGTGACGATCAACGGCCGCGTATCGGCGCTTCTTGAGCTGGGCTCCGGCTTTCATCCACGGATCACGGGACGTGAGAACGCGCTGCTCAACGCCGTGCTGCTCGGGCTGACGCTGAAGGAAGCGCACGAAGTGCTGCCGGATATCATCGCGTTCTCGGAGCTGGGCGAATTTATCGATCAGCCGATGCGGACCTACTCGTCGGGGATGTTCTTCCGCCTCGGCTTCTCGGTTTCGGTGCACGTGCAGCCGGAGATCTTGCTGATCGATGAGGTGCTGGCGGTCGGCGACGCGCAGTTTCAGGACAAGTGCATGGAGCACATCCACGGACTGCGTCGCAAGGGCGTGACGCTCGGGCTCGTGACGCACGACATGCTGAGCCTGCCGAAGTTCTGCGACCGCGGCATCCTGATCGAACACGGCCACATCACCGACGAGGGATCGCCGCAGCAGATCGTGCACAATTACCTGGCGCGCGTCGAGGCGCTGCTGGCGCTGCGCGTGGAAGATCAACTCGAGCTAAAAGTGGCGCAGGCGGTGCCTTCATGATGCTGCGCCTCGATTTCGCCGGCAGCGACGAAGCGGGCGGGCGCACGGTGCGCGTCGCGGCCGCAGCAGCGCCCGGCGTCGCGATCATCGCCGAGGCGGGGCCGCGGCTGCCGTTCCACGACAGCAGCGTCGACGAGATCTTTCTGGGGCGGGCGATCGCCTATCGGGGCGACGTTTTCGAGTCGCTCGACGAGTTGTGGCGGGTGTGCAAGGCAGGCGCGCTGATCCATCTGACGTTGCCGCATGCGTCGTCGGCGCTGGCGGTATCGCGCGACCCGCGGCCGCGGCCACTGCTGACGCTCAACACCTTCAACTTCTACGATCCAAAGCTTAAGCCGGCGGACGCGCGCACGGCCGCGGCGTTCACGGTGGAGCGTGCGGCGCTGCATGTGGCGGGGCAGCGCGGCGACGACGCCGGCATGGCGCTGGCGCGCGGGCGCTTCGCGCGCTTTGTCGAGAGCCGCGCGAACAGCAGCCGCGGCAACCAGTATCGCTTCGAGCGCTGGTTCTCGGGACTGTTCGGCGGGTTCGAGGAGTTTGATGTCGTACTCGGCGTGTTGAAGACGCCGGAGCGACGTGCGGTGTCGATGATGGCCGCGGCCGCGTCGGCCAACCCCGCTTCCGTCGGAAGTGGGGCCTTCGGCGGCGCATCGGAGTCGCGCTGATGGTTGTTGAGACGCAGAAGCCGGAATTCGACCTGACGTACTCGATCAACGACTTCGAGGCGGGAACGCATCGCGACTCGCAGTATCTGTATCGCGCGATCGAGGACACGATGCTCCGACTGGCGACGGAGGTGCCACGCGGGCGCGTGCTCGATGTCGCGTGCGGGACGGGGCGCGTGGCGGCGCGGATCGCCGAGCGCGGCTGCATCGCGATTGGCGCTGAGGCATCGATGGAGATGATCGGCGTCGGCCGCTACGTACAGCCGGACAGCGCCGCGATCATGCTGCGGAGCATCGCGGAGGAGCTGCCGTTTGCGGACGAGATGTTCGATCGCGTGATCTGCCAGGGATCGCTCGATCACTTTTCGGATCCCTACGCGTTCATGCGCGAAGCCGCGCGGATCACGAAACCTGATGGCCGCGTGGTGATCGCGCTGGCGAACTTCGAGAGCGTATCCTGCCGTCTCGGCCGCGCGTTCGATCGCACGAAGCAGCGGCTGGGGCGGAAGCTACCGGATTGGCGGCCGTATTACGAGATTCCGCTCGACCACAACGTGAAGGGCGATCTGCCGTACGTGCGGACGCTCGGCGGCGAGGCGCTCGTGCTCGACCGCTGCGTTGGCATCTCGCTGCTGTGGCTGTTCTCCCGCTACGGCGCCGTGCTCGACAAGCTGCCGGAGGGGATCGCGACGGCGATCTGGGGCGGGCTCGATCGCGTGGCGCGCTCGCGGCCGGAGCACTCGGACATGATCATCTCTGTCTGGCGAAAGCCCGGTGCCGCCGCATGGCAAGCGCGCTGACGCAGGACTACGACGCGCACGTGCTGTTCACATTCGTCGACGTGCCGGCTTCGCCGGCGTGGGCGAATCGATCGGCGCGGGTGCGGCGGTGGTTTGTGATCGCGTTTGCGCAGAGCTGGCTTGCGGTGCTGCTCTTCCGGATGAAGGTGCGCCTGCGAGCGGCGCACGTACCGTTCGTGCCGTCGGTGTGCGACATGCTCTCGCGGACTATGTTCGGCGTGTCGATCGGCAACGCTGTCGAGATCGCGCCGGGGCTGATGCTGCCGCACGGGCATGTGGTGATCGACGGGCGGACGAAGATCGGGCGGCACTGCCAGATCAATCCGTGGGTGACGATCGGGCTGTCGAACAGCCGCAAGCTCGGGTTCAGCGTCGACGGACCGACGATCGGCGATGAAGTGCACATCGGCACCGGCGCGAAGATCCTCGGGCCGCTTACGATCGGCGATCACGTCCGCATCGGCGCCAACTCCGTCGTCATTCACGACGTGCCGGCGAACGTGACCGTCGTCGGCGCGCCAGCGCGTATCGTCGGGGCGACGCCGGCGACGGTCGCGGCTACGATGCCGAACGCGACCGCGAGCGCGGCATCGGACGAGAGCGGGCGGGACGAGCGGCTGATCGCGCACATGCGCGAGCAGATCGTCGACTACAAGCTGCACCGCCAGTCGCTGAAGTCGATGGTCGATGCGCTGCTCGGCTCATTCGAGATCGGCGGCGACGGCCTGCGCGCGTTGCAGTCGTCGCTGCAGGACGACATGATCTTCCTCGACGCCGTCGCTGCGACCGGAGGCGATGAGTCGCCGCAGGTGCTTGCGGCTGTGGATGCTGTGGATGCGGGGTTGGGTGGAGTCGCCGCTTCTTGACGGAAACGCTGGTTATTCCGGCTTTCGCGCGCCGATACTGAGCGTGTGAGACGGATTGCCTTCGTCGTCTGCAGTTTCTTGGCCGCCGCGTCGCTTACCGCGACCGGCGCGAGCCTGATCGCGGCTCAAACGCCTCCGCGCGTCGAATCGACAGCGGTAGCGCCGCAAGCAGTGAACCCAGCATCGAAGGCACCGACGCTCGCCGAGATGGTCGAACGATCGCAGCGCGCAACCTACCGCGTGGTCTCGACGACGTCACTCGGCGCCGGTGCGGGACTTCCGTTCGAGTTCGACTCAGTGGACACGAACTTTCAACTTGGCTCGAATCTGCACCGCGAAGACAGCATCGAAGATCTCGT
>JBBQVO010000127.1:0-9651 GCA_038211505.1 Dehalococcoidia bacterium
CACGCCGCCCTCATCATCGAAGCCAGCTGGTACTGACACCCCGGCGGTCGTGACACGATTGTGCATCTGTAGCGCGGGCTTTCCAGCCCGCGCGGGTAGCAGCAGCACGGATCACCAACGACCAACGCCGCCCCGAACAACGAATTCCATGCTTGCCCGAACATTCAAATGCATCGCTCCAAGATCTCCCCCTCTCCGCTGTGTGCAGAGCGGCCAGCGGTTAGGTGCTCGGCCGAAAACGAAAGTTCGTTGTTCATCCCGTAACGCGGCTGTCATCTTCAAACTCCCACCGCACGCTATGGATAGGGACAAATTTCACGCCGCAGTCGTCATAAAAGACTTGATCCCCTACGACCTCAACCGTATGATCCGCCTGTCCTGATAGTTACATCCGCCTCACATCCAGCGATCGCTTCGTTGCATCGCCGCCGTACAAGCAGAGGGCATGGGGGAGCGAGAGTCGCGTGAGGCCGGCTCGAACAACCTGGTTACTTCGACCTATCGCATAACTTTTTTCATCACGTCGGTTCAACTCATTTCACAAACCGCGCGCAGCGCCGGGGGGAGTTCGTGTTGCCTGTTGCAGGATGCATTCGCGGCGGCCGGAAGAACACGCACACACGTACACAACATCGCCGCGCACCACGACGCGCGACGCTGCACCCCGTAGCGATCGCCACACCCGAGGCGCCCGCATCATGACGACGGCGCCCGCTACTCCCGCTACCACCTGGGCCGCGACGCTCGGCCAGATCCAGATGATCATCACGCCCGCCAATTACGACACCTGGCTGCGTGACACCATCGGCCTCCGCTACGACGCCGACGACCACACTTTCGTCGTCGGCGCGCCCAGCGCCTTCGCCACCGAGTGGTTGCACACCAAGCTCCGCCCGATCCTCGTCAAGACGCTCGCCCGCGTCCTCGGTCACGCCGTCGAGGTCACCTTCGAAGTCGTCGCCGTCCACGGCATCGACGCCCCTGCCCTCATCGCCGACCCCATCGTCGCCACAGATCTCACAACAGGTGGCGTACCGTCGCCCACGCGACGCAACAGCGCTCCGCCACCCGCCATCCACCCCGCTCTCACGTTCGATACCTTCGTCGTCGCCGACGAGAACCGCCTCGCCCACCAGGCCGCCCGCAGCTGCATCGTCGAGCCCGGCAAGCTCAACCCGCTCTTCATCGTCGGCTCGTCCGGGCTCGGCAAGACGCACCTGCTCAGCGCCATCGGCCACGAAGCCTACGAGCAGGGCCTCAACGTCATCTACGCCCCCGCCGAGCGCTTCGGCAACGACTACGTTAAAGCCCTCGGCCCCGGTAGTGGGCTCGGCGGCGGCATCGAGCAGTTCCGTCGCCGCTATCGCAACGCCGACGTTCTTCTCATCGACGACGTCCAGTTCTTCGAGGGCAAAGAGAAGTTCCAGGACGAGTTCTTCCACACCTTCAACGACCTCCAGTCCGCCGGAAAGCAGGTCGTCATCTCCGGCGACCGCATGCCGTCGCAGCTCGTCGGCCTCATGGACGCGCTGCGCGGCCGCCTCCAGTGGGGCCTCGTCGCCGATCTCCAGAAGCCGTCCTTCGCGACGCGCCTCGCCATCCTCCGCGCCAAAGTGCAGCAGCACGCCCACCAGTTGCCCGATGCCGCGCTCGAGCTGATCGCCGAGCGCTGCTGCCCGACCGTGCGTGAGCTCGAGGGCTACCTCAACCGCGTCCTCGCCTACATGCCGCTCGTCGGCGGCAAGACGACCGCCGACGTGATCGAGCGCGCGCTCTCGCCGCTCTCGCCCGTTTCAGCGCTCGCCGCCGATGACCCGCCCGACGTCGACACGATCATCATCGCCGTCTGCCGCCGCACCGGCACGGACGCCGCCGACCTCCGTGGCCGCAGCCGCACCCGCGACGTCACCTACGCTCGCCACCTCGCGATGTTCATCCTCAAGGAAGACGGCCGCAAGACGCCCGCCGAGATCGGCCGCCTCTTCGGCAACCGCGACCACAGCACCGTCCTCGCCGGCATCACCAGAATCACCCACGAACAAACCACAAGAGAAGAAACAAAAGCAGACCTGACCGCCATCCGCGAAACCCTAACCCGCCCCCACACCACCAACACCGCCATCGCCGTATGAGCGATCGCGAAGCCGCTGACAACGTCACTTGCCGCCACTGCCGCGATCCCAAGAGCGAACACCGCATCCTCTTCGACGAAGCAGGCGACGACTACCTCGTCTGCCCCGGATCGCTGGAAGACAACACCTTCGACGAAGACGGCGACGAAGAACTCATCCGCCAACACTCGGCCAAGAAGCACCCCGCCGGCGCCTCACAGACATGATCCGCTGCGACATCTGCGACGCTCCCGCTGCCTGCATCGACTACAACGACGATCATGTTTTCTTCGAATGCACGGCCACGCCCGCGAAGCATCTCTGGTGCGAACCTCGCAACCCTCCCTGCGCCCGTCGCGACGCGCGCCTGAGCGACCATCACTCCTCGGCCCACATACAATGGATCTGTCCAGACGGCGCATCCGCACCCGCATTCAGGTTGAGCCATGAGTGATCCATTCGACCGGCTCGTACAGATCGTCGAGAACGACGGCCCCAGAGAGAACTGGACAGCCACGAACGAAGCCGCGTTCGGCGACCTGTTCGGCAGTCGGTATCCGAACTAAGCAGAGAAAACTATCAGCGTCCGCGCACCCGACATGTCGAACGAAACGAACGTCCCGTACGCGGCGCTCATTCACAGCACGAGCCCGACGAGCGGTGCGTACTCCGGTATGTCAGTGGTCTTGTTCCCTGTGCCAGGTGCGCCCTGTCTCATTGCGTTTTGCGTCGACACCGGAGGCATCAGTCCCGACGACGAGATCCTCGGCCGCCCCGGGCATGCCCGAGCGGTTCAAGCGATCGGTTCTTGGCCAAATGCGACCCAGGGCAATGGTCGTCGCGTTGCGTGGGCTAAGCACGATCCGGTGCGCATCGACGAGCCGATTCCGCCGCAGGTCGCGCGCGACTTCCAAGAATACGCAGCCGTCTTCGCCAAGTACGGCAACGTCCTGTACGGCATCTATCGACCGCACAAAGGCGACGCTGCGACGACCAAAGAGGTGCTCGCGGCGTTCCTCGACCTCATGTTCGAAGCCCGGGGTTATACGCCGCTTAGCAACTTCACGACCCACGCCGCCAGTATCCGTGCAAAGTGGTTCGCTTACCTCATGCCCACGACTTCGGCAGAGGACGTCATTTCGCTTCTGGACGCACGGAAGTACGCGGTCATTCAGGGCCCGCCCGGAACCGGCAAGACGCGCATGGCAGGCGAGATCCTGGCTGGCCACTACGCTGGCAACGGCCGCGCGATCCAGTTTCACCCGAACACGACCTACGAGAACTTCGTCGGTGGTCTCGCGCCAGTCAGATCCGCAGACGCCGTCGGCCTGCAGTTCGCTCCCACGCCGGGTTTCCTCATGGAGGCGGCGGTCGCGGCGCGAAACAGCGGCAAGCCCTACTTGCTACACATCGACGAGATCAACCGTGCGGACATCGCGAAGGTGCTCGGCGAGGCAATTTACCTGCTTGAACCGGACGACGTGAAGACGCGCGAGATCGGGCTGCCGTATGACTTCCCAGGATTTGGTCGCACGTTGGCGCTGCCGGAGAACCTCCACATCCTTGGCACCATGAACAGCGCCGACCGAAGCCTCGCCATCGTCGATGTCGCCGTCCGACGACGATTCGCCTTCACCAAGCTGTGGCCGCAGCTGCAAGTCGTCGAACAGTTGGGAGGTGAGGCGATGCAAGAAGCGTTCAAGGCGCTCCTCGGCGTCTTCACCGACTACGCCTCCGACGAGGCGCTCGATCTCGTGCCGGGGCACTCATACTTCTTGGAAAAGGACGATGTCGCCGCAAAGAGGCGGCTCGAGACTGGGCTAGTTCCATTGTTGGAGGAGTATCTCGCGCAGGGCTATGTCGGCGGATTCTCTGAGCAGATCCGCGCTTACCTCCAGTGGCTCGAGAGCCGATGAGCCCGGCAACTGCGAGACCGCGCGTTGCGCGGGGGCGCCCGGAGCCAACGTGCTTCGAGATCAACGACTGCTCAACGAGTCGCATCCCGGCGCTCAGTCTGCTTCGTGGAGATCGTCCACGCGATCCGAACAGCCTGGCGGCACGCCTGGCTGATCAATTCGTGACGCGGAATCGTTCGTTGTTCAACGGCATCGGCGTCGAAGCGCAGCCGCGTTTTGACGGCGCGAGCGTCACGATCGAGCTCACCACATCAACCAAGATCGGCGCGACGCCCCTGCTCTCGCCTGTGACCGGTCGTCCCGAGTACGGTCTCATCGTGAGGCCTCGGTTCGAGTGGTCAGGCATCGGCCCAATGCTCTCCGACATGGGCTGGCGGATCGTACCGCAGCCACTGCGCGTCCCCATGCTGCCGCGCTCGGATCGCAAGATCCCGCCGTGGTTGCTCTCGACGATCGTCCTCGCGCGTGTCCAAGCGATGCTGGCGCAACTCACACGCCGATTCGAGATGGTGAGCGAGACGCGCACCGCGCCGCGCGGCAGCGTCGATTGGGCGCGATACGCGACGCAAAACGTATCCCGTGCTCGCTATACCGATGTCCCATGTCGATATCCGGATCTGCGCGACGATCGCGATCTCAGATCCGCCATACGATTCACCCTGCAGAAGCAGGTACAAGGGCTGGAAAGCCAGCGGTCGGCTGGCGCATTCGTGCTGCGCCTCATCGACCTCTGCCAGCGACTCCTCGAACGCGTCCGCGATGTACCGCCGCGGCAACCAGCACCACGCGAACTCGACGGCTGGCTCCACGGCCCCCTTCGCACCGATGCGTTTCGCGACGGGTTGCAAGCGATCGAATGGACGGTCGACGACCGCGGTCTCGCCGGACTCAGCGACCTCCAAGGTCTCCCGTGGGTCATGTCCATGGAGGAGTTCTTCGAGGCCTGGGCGGAGTCTGTGCTTACGATCGTCGCTCGGAGAACAGGCGGCGTTGTCAGAACGGGTCGCCAACGCCAGACGCTCACGCCGCTAACTTGGGAACCGCCCTCGCGCGGATCGCAGAAGTATCTTCTGCCCGATCTCATGCTCGATCGCGGCGACGCGACTATCATCGTCGACGCCAAATACAAAGAGCATTGGGAGGAGATGCAACAGCGCGGCTGGATGAGTCTCGAAGACGAACTACGCGAACGTCACCGCGCCGACCTCTTGCAGGTGCTTGCGTACGCGAACCTCGCGACCACCCCGCGCGTAGTCGTCTGCCTCGTCTATCCATGCTCGCGCGCGACGTGGGCGTCGCTGAAGGCGCGCGGGCAACTCGTGCACCGCGCTTCCATCGTCGCGGGCACACGCGAGATCGAACTGCTCCTCACCGCATTCCCAATGGGCGAGCCCGCGACGACCGTCGCCGAAGAATTCGCCAAAGCCATCGCATAACCCGCTGACAAGGAGAAACACCATGGGCTACACGATCCAGATCAACCCTGACGCGCCCGCGTACCACATAAACTTCGACCTCTTTCAGTTGATCGACGCCGCCGCCGCGGAGCTTGAACTCAAGTACTACACGCTCTCCGCGACGAACACGGTGCTCCGAAAACTACGCACCTTCACCGCCACGAACGACGAGGAAGCGGCCGTCGTAACGGATCTCATCGCCCACCTCGAAGCCGACGGCACAGCCGAACTCCTGATCGGCTACTAGCAGGGCCTTGGAAAAACTCACCTCACCTGTAGCGCGGGCGTTTCAGCCCGCGCGGGGTAGCTTCGACGTTGACCTAATCAAGGCGCCAGGGCCGGTCGCCGCTGCCGTTTTCAGCATCTGCTATCCGGCCGCGCGACAATGTTGATGAGCCGCGTAACTACTCGGCGCCCGTCACAACCACACCCTCACGATCGCGCACGCAATCCCCGTCATCCTCGTGCTTCCCCATGTGAAAGTCGACGCAACCAACGCCGCAGAAGCGCGCCTCGCACCCGCGCAGTTCACACACTGGCGCATCATCGACGTCATCGATCTCCAGCGGGCCGCCACACCACGCGCACTCCGCCGCCTTTACGCCTTCAAACTGTCTCACCATCTCGCCTCCTTGGTGTGCCCTCCGTGCGTTGCCCTGAAATAGCATCAAAGCGGGTCGCCAAACCAAATCGAACTCCCCTTCCCGCATCGGGAAGGTCGAAGAGTCGCCTTAGAGACGGCTGGGGGTTAGGTTCTTCGCCCGCCAAGACGTTCCGTTTCTCAACAGCCCGACCTCTTCTGTGCCCTCTGTGCCCTCGTTGGATCCACCCCGAACAGTGACACCACCCACTACGAGATCGCCATCTCCAGTCCTCACAATCACCTCAACAACCCCCACCAGCAACCGCAACCCGCGAGGTGACAACACATGAGTCCAAGAGGCGGACGCCGCCCCGGCGCCGGCGCACCCAAAGGCAACGCCAACGCCATGCGCGGCAGCAACTCCTCGCTGCGCGCCTGGCTCGTCTACTACGCCATGCACCTCCATCCGGATCCGCGTGCCGTCGCCCTCGAGTTACATCGAGCAGGCCTGATCGCCTATGACCGTCCAATCGACAAGAAATGCACCTTCGCGGCGATCGCCCACCTCTACAACCTCTGGTTTGATAGTCCCCTGAGAGACAATCAAACAGAACCGGTGGATTGGCTCGCCGCCCTCGCCGATGGGCCAGATCTCACCCGCTCCGCCAACTCGCTCCCGCCTCCCCAACGGTTCCCCATGCCCAAACCGCCCCGTCCCCGCCAACCTCGACGCGCACAAAAGGGCAATGCATGATTTCCGGCGAACAATCAAACGCATCCGCGCATCGAGTTGTCCACCCCGTCGTATGTCCGCCTTCGGCGTCACACGTAGCCCGTCGTCACGAACCACGCGCCGGATCAACGACACTCCACTCAACCCAGAACTCACGACCTATCACCTTTCGACGATCGCCGATAACCTACAGTCATGCGGATCCTCTGTATCGGTGATGTCGTCGGGAAGCCGGGACGGCGCGCGGTCGCCGCGCTTGTGCCGATGCTGCGGCGCGAGCTGCGGCTCGATGTCGTGATCGCCAACGGCGAGAACGCGGCGGCGGGCCGCGGGCTTACGATGGCGACGGCGAAGGAGCTGTTCGCCGCGACGGTTGACGTGATCACGTCCGGCAATCACATCTGGGATCAGAAGGACATCATCCCACAGCTCGATTCCGAAGCGCCGATCCTGCGGCCGGCCAACTATCCGCAGGGCGTGCCCGGGCGCGGCATCGTCACGCTGGGGCCGCTGACCGTCCTGAATCTCATGGGCCGCACGTTCATGTACGAGATCGATGATCCGTTTCGCGTCGCCGATCGGCTGCTCGCATCGGTGCCGGCCGGCTCGACGATCATCGTCGATATGCATGCGGAAGCGACGAGCGAAAAGATCGCCATCGGCTGGTACCTCGATGGCCGCGTCTCGGCCGTCGTCGGCACACACACCCACGTGCCGACCGCCGATCAGCGGGTGCTGCCCGGCGGCACCGCATTCGTCTGCGATCTCGGCATGTGCGGCCCGCGCGACGGCGTCATCGGCGTCGAGAAAGAAGCGGTGATTCGCAAGTTTCTCACTGGCATGCCGGCGCGCTTCGTCGTCGCCGAGAAGTGCCGACTCGTGAGTTTCAACTCAGTGCTGATTGACGTCGATGAAACGACGGGAAAGGCGCGCTCGATCGAGCGCGTCGATAGGGAGTGGATCAACGATGCCGAGCAAGGGTGACTTTCATACGCACAGCACCGCCTCCGACGGCATCCTGACGCCGACGCAGCTCGTCGACCTCGCGGCGGGCGCCGGCGTGCTCTATCACGCCCTCACCGATCACGACTCGACGGAGGGCATCGCCGAGGCGCGCGTCGCCGCATCGAAGCACGCCGGATACACGCTGATCCCGGGCGTTGAGATGGGGTCGGACATCGATGGCGCCGAAGTGCACATGCTCGGGCTGTTTCTCGATCCCGCGGACGCGGCGCTGCAGGCGATGCTCTCGGAGTTGCGCGAAGGGCGCGTCGCGCGCGGGCGTGGCATGGTCGAGAAGCTGCGCGGCCTGGGCATCATGATCGAGTGGGATCGCGTGCAGGAGATCGCCGGCGAGGCGGCAGTCGGCCGGCCGCACGTCGCCCAGGCGCTCGTCGAGAAAGGCTACGTGAACAAGATCGCCGACGCCTTCGACAAATGGATCGGCCGCAACGGCCCTGCGTACGTCGAGCGCCGCCGCATGACGCCGGAGGAGTGCGTGCAGTGCATCGTCGAGCGCGGCGGGCTGGCCTGCTGGGCGCACCCGGCGGAGTACGGCCGCAACTGGGACGACGTCGAGCCGACGATCGAGAAGCTCAAGGCCGCCGGCATGCGAGCGATCGAGGTGTACTACAAGAACTACTCGCCGACGACGATCGATCGTCTCCGCGCGCTCGCGGACAAGCACGGACTGCTGCCGCTCGGCGGCAGCGACTACCACGGCATCCACGGCAACGACGAACGCCTCCCCGGCGACATCCCGCTGCCCGACTCATCGATCGAGCGTCTGCTGGAGCTGGCGAAGACGCTGCCGAATCATGCGCTGGTGCCTGGGTAGCGGAATAGCAGATAGCGGGGACGATATCGCGATGCGAATCTCGTAGGGGCGGCCCGATGTGGCCGCCCGCGTCGTTTGCCAGCGTCCCCCGTTCGGGGACCGGTGGCGGCGTTCGCGGGTTTTGTCGCCGATCGAGGAGGACGGACCTGAAGGTGCGTCCCTACGTCCTCGGGACCCGCGCGGCGACTGGCAACCGGCGATCGGCGATAGCCAAACGGCCAACCGCCATCAACCGTTCGCTAACAGCCAACGGCGGTTTCGCGCTAAGCTGGATCGGTGGGTGCCGCAGGGCGCCCTTTACGCTGCCTGAAGCGATGACCGATGCAATGTGCCACCCATCCCGCGGTCGAGACGGAGCTGGCGTGCAGCCGCTGCGAGAAGGCGATCTGCACACGCTGCCTGATCCATACGCCGGTCGGGGCACGCTGCCGCGAATGCGCGAACGTGCGCCGCATCCCGACGTACAACATGTCGACGTCGACGTTCCTGCGCGCCGGTGGCGCGGCGATCGGCGCCGGACTGGCGATCGGCACAGCGTGGGCCTTCTTCAACCTGATCACGTACGTCTTCTTCGGCTTGATCGCCGGTATCGCCATCGGCTACGCGATCGGTGAGATCGTCTCGCTCTCGACGAACCGCAAGTCGGGGCCGCCGCTGCAGGCGATCGCTGTCGGTGGCGTGATCATCGCGCTTGCGACGCGCGTCGTGCTGCTGTTCGTCGTGGGTGATTGGGTGCTGCACGATCTGCGCACCGATCTTGGCGGGCTGATCGTCACGGGCATCGCCTCCTTCATCGCCGTCGGCCGCCTGCGGTAGCGCGGGCTGGATTTGGCGGTGTTGTGGTATCGAGCAGGTCCCTCGGCTCCGTTCCCACGAGAATGGTGTTCAGTGGTTTGGACTGCCGTTGTGGTGACATCGGAGAGATTCCTCGGCTGCGCTCGGAATGACAGTTGTTGCGCTCCCGCGCAACCAATGTTGACCCTGTTGGTGGGGGGGCGCAATTTTCATGGTTCG
>JBBQVO010000128.1:0-9641 GCA_038211505.1 Dehalococcoidia bacterium
CTTCATCGCTCGAAACATTCAGGCTGTAGCGCAGGCCGCCCTTCACGGGGCCACGCGCCTCGTTGTGATGCACGCGATGACCCGTGAAGACGCGTACGGTGCCATCGTCCATCTGCACCGGAAAGTTCACGGTGAATTCACGCTTGCAGTGACGCAGCACCTCGCGCATCCCCTCATCGAGATGCAGACGCTCAGCGATGACGTTGAACTGCGCCAACGCGTCGTCGTAGGGATTGCTGCGTGGCTGCTGCGCCGCGGGTGCGTCAGTTGTCATGTGAATGGCCCGTCATGCGTGCGCACCCCGCAAGCTACGCGTCGATATCTAGCCGCCGATTTCGAAGCGGATCACATCGGATCCTTCAAGGTTGCCCAATCTCGTCCGCCCGGCCCCCTTCGTGTCCTTCGTGGTTAACCCTTCACGCGCTCGCGGTCTCCCGCACCCAGTTGCCGTTAGGGAATGGCGCCGTCGGCAAGTAGGCGTCGAGCCATGTTGCGGACATCGCGGCGGCGCCGCCGCGCAGGTAGGCGCGGCAGTCGTCGTCGCTCGCCCACGACGTCGTCTCGATCATGTCACCGGCGTCGCCGGCGCGCGACAGATCGTGCGAGGCGAATCCTCGCTGATTTTGAAGATACGGGAGCAGCTTGGCGAGCAGCGCGCTCTTCCGCTTTTCGAACTCCGCCGCGTCCGTGACCGTCGTTCGCCGTCGCAGGGTGGATGTCGTCATCGCGTCACCTCGATCATGCTACGTTCTCGCCGTCGCGCGCCAGCTCCGTCGCCAGCTGTTCGAGGCCCATCGGACCGAGGCCGAGGGCGCGTGTGTGAAACTTCTTCTGATCGAACGACGCGCCTTCGCGGCGCTTGGCGTCTTCGCGCGCCGTCAGCCAGGCGCGCTCGCCGACCTTGTAGCTGATCGCCTGCGCCGGCCAGCCGAGGTAGCGCACGACCTCGCTCGCCATGAACTCGCGCGGTCGCAGGCTGCGCTGCACGGCGAACTCCACCCCCAGATCGTGATCCCACGTCGCGCCCGGATGAAATTGCTCGCCGGCGGGAATCTTCAACTCAAGGTGCATGCCGATGTCGATGATCACGCGCACGCAGCGCATCGCCTGCGCGCTCAACATGCCGAGATAGTAGTCGGGATTCTCGAGATAGCCGAGCTCGCCCATCAGGCGCTCGGCGTACAGCGCCCAACCTTCGCCGTGGCCCGACACGAAGCCGAGCGTGCGCTGGAATCGCGACAACTCATCGCTCAGGCACCGCACAGCGCCGACCTGAAGATGATGGCCCGGCACGCCCTCGTGGTACGCCGTCGAGACTTCGCCCCAGAGCGGGAAGCGCGTCCGCGTGCCGATCGGCCACCACGTGCGGCCGGGGCGCGCGAAGTCTTCCGACGGACCGGAGTAGTACGGCGCGAGCGCGCCGCCCGCGGGCGGGATCATCACCTCGACGCGCTTGATGCGCGGGTCGATGTCGAAGTGCGTGCCATCGAGGTCGTCGAGCGCGCGATCGTGCATCTGCTGTAGCCACGCGCGATACGCATCGACGCCGTCGATCGCCCGCGCGGGGTCGGTTTCGAGCAGCTTCTGCGCATCGGCAACACTGCCGCCCGGCACGATCCTGGCGGCCGTCGCGCGCATCTCCGCCTCGACGCGATAGAGCTCGTCCCAGCCCCAAGCGTAGGTCTCTTCGAGATCGAGCGTCGCGCCGTTGAACTGCCGCGACATCAGCGCATAGCGGTCGCGGCCGGAGGCGTCGCCGTCCGCCGCCTTCGGCATGTAGGTGTCGAGCAGGTACGTGCGCATCTCGTCGTACGCGGCTTCGGCGCCGCGGACGCCGTCATCGATGTCGGCGCGCAACGCATCGGAGTCGACGCTGCCGCGGGCGAAGGCGTCGGACAGCGACGCGAAGAACGACGGCGTGCCGCTCCTGCGGCCACTCCAGATCTCCGCCTGCGATGCGCACTCGCGCGCCTGGCGCTTCGCGGCGACGGCGGTGCGTGCTACGCCTGCGTCGAGCGATCGGCGAAAGCCGGCGAGCGCCGCCGGCACGAGCGCCAGGCGCGAGGAGATGTTGCGCCAGTCGCCTTCGGTCGCGCGCGGCATCTGATCGAAGACGCTGCGGATGCCGCCGAGCGGGCTGCCGATGATGCGCAGCGCGCGCAGCGGCTCACCCGCTTCGTAACCATCGAGCCGCACGCCGAGGCGCTCGCGCATGACGTCGCGCGCGATCCGATCACGTTCGCCGTGAACCGCGGCGGCGGCGAGATCCGCGAGCGCGCGCCGATCAAGCGCGGCGATCGCCGCCGCGCCGTCGGGCGAGTAGTCGGTCATCTCGGCGTCGTGGCCCGGCACACCCCACGCCGTCGCCGAATTGGGATCGAGCGCGGCAAGATCGTCGACGTACGTGTGCGCGATATCGAAGACGCGTGACATATCGAGCCTCATGCGAGCACGGAGTATCGGGCGATCATACCGCTGGGGAACGCGACGCGGCAGTGGGAGTGGCCATTTCGGATGTCATGCGGCGCCCCCAGAGAGTGTCATTCTGAGCGAAGCGAAGAATCTCTCCGTTGTCATGATGATGTCGTCCCGAATGGGTCTTCGCCTACAACCGATCGTTCGCGGCGGCGGAAGACAATCCTTGGACGCGCGGAATGACGGGGCGCCCGCGGCGAAGTGCCGACGGCGCCAATGTTGGGGCGCGTCAGGCGTGAGACTGCGGCGGCGGTGACTTCGGGGAGATTCTTCGCTTCGCTCAGAATGACAGACAGGAGTGGCGTTCTCGTCGCATCAGCGCAGCCGACGATAGGCGCACATCGCGCGAGCCGACCGATCGCTTACTCCGGTTGGGCGTCGGCTTTTTCGTCGCCGCGGCCGCGGAAGACGAGCTTGATTGCGGTGCCCTGGAAGCCGAAGGTGCGGCGGACGACGTTCTCCATGTAGCGGCGGTAGCTGAAATGCACGGCCGACGCGTCGTTGAGGAAGAAGACGAACGTCGGCGGGTCGACCTCCGGCTGCGTGACGTACAGCAGCTTGACCCGACCGCCCTTCGACGGCGTCGGCGGCGGCTTCTCGGCGACGGCTTTGCGGACGGCGTTGTTGAGGCGGCCGGTGTCGACGTGGCGCTGGCGCTCTTCGCCGATACGCACCGCTTCGGCGAGCACTGCGCTCGCACCTTCGCCTTCCAGTGCGGAGGTGAAGACGATGCTGACCCACGGCGCGAACTTCAATTTCCAGCGAAGCCGCCGCTCCCACTGCTCCTGCGTCCACGGCTCCTTGTCGTCTTCGTCGGTCTTGTCGCGCACGAGGTCCCACTTGTTCGCGACGACGATGACGCCGCGAAACGCGTCGAGGGCGTAGCCGATGACGTGCGTGTCCTGCGCCGTGAAATTCTCGGAGAGATCGAACACGCACACGGCGATCTGCGCGCGTTCGAGCGCGCGCCGCGCGCGCAGCGTCGAATGCTTCTCGACGCCGGGCTCGATGGCGCCGCGGCGGCGCAGCCCCGCCGTATCGAGCAGCACGAGATCGTGGCCCTCGAAGTCGAACGGCGTATCGATGACGTCGCGCGTCGTGCCAGGCACTTCGCTGACGATGACGCGATCTTCGCCGAGAATTGCGTTGAGCAGCGACGACTTTCCGACGTTCGGACGGCCGACGATCGCCAGGCGCAATCCCTGATCGACGTCGGTGATCTCGGCGGGCGGCAGCGTATCGACGATCATGTCCATCACATCGGCGACGCCGTGGCCGTGATGGGCGCTGATCGCGATCGGCTCGCCGAGCCCGAGTTCGTAGAACGTGACGGCGGAGTCTTCGCGCTCGCGGTTCTCGGCTTTGTTGACGAGCAGCAGCACCGGCTTGTTGGTGCGGCGTAGCAGATCGGCGACCTCCTGATCGGCGGCGGTGATGCCGGTGATCGAGTCGACGACGAACAGCACCATGTCCGCTTCTGCCAGCGCGATCTGCACCTGCGAGCGGATCAGCGGCGTGTAGGTGCCGGGGACATCCGGTTCGAGGCCGCCGGTGTCGACGACGGTGAACGCCGTCATCCGCCACTCGGCGTCGCCGTAGATGCGGTCGCGCGTCGTGCCGGCGAGATCTTCGACGAGGGCGGGCCGGCCGCCGACGATGCGGTTGAAGAGCGCCGACTTGCCGACGTTTGGCCGCCCGACGATCGCGACGATCGGTTTGCGTATCGCCGTTTCGTTTGCCGATGCCGTCGTGGTTGAGGTTGTCATGGTTGCCTTGGCGCGAGCGCTACGCCCAGTTGCCCCGGATCGGAGCGGGCGACCGTCGTGCCGGGTGGTGGTGTGATCTGGAGCGGAATCGCGTGGATGCCTGCTTCGAGGCCCTGCGCATCGGCGACGACAACGATCGATTCCGGCGTGATTGACTGTAACACAGGGATGTCGCCGGCGAGCGTCACCGTCACATCGGCCGGCGGCACGACAGCGAGGCCGGCGCCGACATTGCGTATCTGCGCGACCACGCGGAACGACGCTTCGCCGCGAGCCGGCTTCACGGAAACGGTGACGCGCACCGTGCCACCGCCCTGCACGCGCACGCCGCTCGGCAGCGCCAGCTGCACCTGGCGCACGACGTCCGTACGCGCGTCGACGATCGAGATCTCGTCCGTCGAGATGCCCTTAACGGCGTCGATCGACTGCAAGATGTCGAGCGGGCCGCTGATCGTCACGAGCGCCGGGTCGACGTTGACGGCGGCGACGTTGTAGCCAGCCGCCGGCAGGCCGGTGATCGCCGGCGTCACGACGAATTCGCGGCTGAAGTCGCGCTGCTGGATGTCCACCGTGACCCGCGCCGTTTGCGGACTCACCTTCACACGGGCGAGCTCGCCGCCGCGCGCGTCACGCGGTTTGAGATCCACGCGATCCTCCGTCACATCGACGCGCGCGCCGGTGATACCGATCTCGGCGGCGACGGAGTCGACGAGGTTGACGACGCTCTCAGCGCCGGTGACGGTCGCGGTGTTCGGCGACGCCGTCTGGTTGACGGCCGTGAAGCCCTGCTGCGGCGATCCGTTCGGCACGATCTGCACCGGCACTTCTTTGCTGCGCGACTGCTCGATTGTGACATCGATCCGGGACGGCGTGATGCCGACGACGTTGACGCGCCCGTTCGATGACGTGACGTCGACGGGGATCGTCGTCTGTCCGGCGCCGATGCCGCCGAGATTGACCGTCGCATCGAAGTCCGTGCTGCGCAGACCGGAGAGATCGCTTTTCGTCGCTTCGACCGTGATCCGCACGCTGGCGTCGGACGCGTTGGCGAGTGCGAGATCGTTCGGCGCATTCACGAACTTAATCGGGATGGCGCTGTTGAACGTCTGCACTTCCTTCGGATTCTCTTCGTTCGTCACAAAGAGCCAGAGGCTCGTCGCCAGCGCCACCGCCAGCACTGCGAGGCTGATGTTGCCGACGACGGACGTCAGCAGGCCGCGCGCGAGGAACCACAGCGCGCCCGGGAGATGCGCGAGCCAGATCACGAGGCCCTCCCGTTCTTGCGGCCGGCCAGCAGCTGCTCGAGCAACGCCCGCAAGCGCTGATCATCGAGCCGATCATGCATGCGACCCTCAGCGGCGAGGGAGATGCGCCCCGTTTCTTCCGAGACGACGACAGACACGGCGTCGGTGTGCTCCGTGATGCCGAGACCGGCGCGATGGCGCGTGCCCAGCTCGCCCGGCAGCGTGTTATCGGAGAGCGGCAGCGTGACGCCGGCGGCGACGACGCGGTTGCCGCGCATGACGACGGCGCCGTCATGCAGCGGCGAGTTCGGGAAGAAGAGCCCTTCGAGCAGCTCCGGCGACGGCACCGCATCGACGGGAATTCCGGTATCGATGATCTCCTGCAGCCCCGTCTCGCGCTCGATGACGATCAGCGCGCCGATATGCTGCCGCCCCATATCGCACACCGCCTCGATGACGGCTTCCGTCGTGCCGGGGTTGGCGGCCGTCGCGCCGAACGCGCGGGCGCCGGTGCGGCCGACGCGCTCGAGCGCGCGGCGGATCTCGGGCTGGAAGATGATCGGCAGTGCGATGAGCAGTCCGGTGAACGAATTGCGCAGCAGGAAGTTCAGCACGCGCAGGTCGAAGACGCGCCCGAGCACGAACGCCGCGATCAGCAGGATGAACGCGCCGCGCATAACGGCCATCGCCGTCGTGCCGCGAAAGATCATCAGCAGCCAGAACAGCGCAAGCGAGATCAGCGTGATGTCGAGCGCCGACGTAGCGTCGAAGCGCGAGAAGTTATCGCTCAGGAAGTTCCAGAGGTCGCTCATCTCGGCGACCTACAGTTCATGCGCGTCGCGGCTGGCCGTCAGTGCGAGGATCGCCTTCTGCGCGTGCAGCCGGTTCTCGGCTTGATCGAAGACGACGGACTGCGGGCCTTCGATCACGTCGTCCATCACCTCTTCGCCACGGTGCGCCGGCAGGTCATGCATGAAGATCGCCGTCGGCTTCGCCAGCGACATCAGGTCAGACGTGATCGCGTAGCCGACGAACGCTTCCTTGCGCGCCGTGTACGCATCCTCCTGCCCCATGCTGGTCCAGACGTCGGTATAGACGACGTCGGCGTCGCGCACCGCGTCGGCGGGCGTCTGGTAGAAATCGACGCTCCCTCCCGTATCGGCCGCGAGCCGTTCGACGAGCCGGCGCGTCGGCTCTGGCAGACTGTAGCCCTCCGGCGACGCCATCGCGAAGCTCATGCCCGCGAGCGCGGCCGCCTCGGCGAGCGACGCCGCGACGTTAAACCCGTCGCCGACGTACGCCATCCGCACGCCGCGCAGCGTCCCGCACCGCTCCAGCACGGTGAGCAGGTCGGCGAGCGCCTGGCACGGGTGCTCTTCGTCCGAGAGCGCGTTGATCACGGGGATATCGGAGTGCTTGGCGAGATCGATCAGCGTCTGATGCGCGTACGTGCGCGCGGCGATGATATCCACGTAGCGGCTGAGGACGCGCGAGACATCGGCGACGGACTCGCGCTGCCCGAGGCCGACTTCGGACTGGCTGAGGTAGATGGCGTGGCCGCCGAGCTCCTGCATCGCCACATCGAAGCTGACGCGCGTGCGCAGCGACGGCTTCTCGAACAGCAGCGCCAGCGTCTTTCCCCGCAGCACGTCGCCGCCGCCGCCGTCGCGCTTGAGGCTCAGCGCCGTGCGCAAGATCTCCTCGACCTCATCGGGACTCAGCTCATGGATCGACAGCAGATCGCGCCCGTACACCAGCGTTCTCCTTCGCGAATGCGAGGAGTATATCGCGAGGGCTGGCGTGTCTCGCGGCAGCGTCGGATCGGTCGTCTCGACGCCATCCGAGAACGTCGCTCCGCCGGAGTCTGCGTGAGCTAGTTGGAGATATTCGCCCAGGGGTTCGTCGTCGTCCCGGCGGGAGCGATCGGCCCGGCGTCGTTCCCGCCGCCGATGTTGTAGTTGCCGATCGGGTTGTTGCTCGCTGAGTTCCGGATCACCATGTTTCCATCAAACACGCTAACGGCCGACACGACGAGCCCGTACTGCGCGTTGTGATCCATATGATTGCTATCCACTCGGCCGGACGTCCCGCCGACGAGAATCCCGGAGTAGTTGCCCCTCGCCGTGTTCCCCACGATCGTGCAACTGCCAGTTGAAGTCGAGATACCCGCGCCGCTGCTGCTCACGTTGTTCTCGACGTCGTTGTTCTCAATTGCGCAGTTGCCCGAAAACTGGATGCCATACAGCCCGTTGCCGTAGACGTGATTGTCGACGATGCGAGCCCGCTGTCCGGAGCCGGTGATACCGGACTGTCCGTTGTTGCCGATCTCGCATCGCTCGACGGTAGACCCGTCGCCGTACAGACCGATGCCCGTGCCAGTGTTGTTGAGCACCGAGCAGCCGCTGATGTGTACGCCGTTGACCTGCGAGAAGACGCCGGCGCCGTTACCCGTGATCGTGACATCACTCACGACGTCGCCGGCGCCGAGGATCAGTCCTACCGAGACATTGGACGACACGATCAGGTGTTCGATGCGGGCGTCGGCCGAGTTCGAAAGGTCGGCGCCGAAGGTCCATCCGATGATATCGCCGTTGGTGAGCGTCAGGCGCGGGTTCGACCCGACGATGCCGTTATTGAATGTTCCGACGCCGCGCACGGTAAACCCCGCGAGGTCGAGCGAGACATCATCTGCCGTAACCTGGATGCCGTCCTTTCCCGCGCACCCCGCGATGTTGCCGCCAAGCCGGTATGACCCTGACGACGAGATCACTATCGGGAAGCCGGCACAGCTCGCGGGTTGAAAGATGACGTTGCTCTCCGTTGGGGCCGGCGAGCCAGGCGGGTCCAACGGGCCTCCGTATGCGCGCGAGGCGAAGACTCCAATGATGGCCAGCAGCACGAGCAGCAGCAGTCCGGTGTTGATGCGGCTCCAAGGGAATGACGTCATGGCACGCTCCTCGGGCGGTCCATCTCGCCGCCCTGCACCGTGTGAGCGTAGGTGACTCGATGCCGGCCGGTCAACGCGAGCGCCTTCGAACTTGACATCCCCAATGGAGAAGCGGATCCATCGAGTTCGGTTCGTCGCGAACAGCAATCTGCAATGCGTCGCCTGTGATAGACTGCGCCGTATCGCATGAGGCGCACGTGAAGATTCCCGCCGATCTCACCCCACGCGAGCGTAAGCTCGCCTTCATCTTCCCCGGGCAGGGTTCGCAGCACGCCGGCATGGGCCGGCGCGTGGCCGAGCTGTCGCCCGCGGCGCGCGACGTGTTCGCGCAGGCCGATGACATCCTCAAATTCAACGTCACGAAGATCGTCATGCAGGGGTCGGAGCGCGATCTCGCGAAGACGGTCAACACGCAGCCGGCGATCCTCGCGGTCAGCTGGGCGCATCTGGCGTACCTGCGGGAGCGGGCGGAACAGCTCGGCCGGCAGCTGCGGCCGTCGCACGTCTCCGGCCACAGTTTCGGGCAGTTCTCCGCCGCCGCCGCAGCCGACGCGATCTCGTTCGCCGACGCGCTGACGCTGGTGCGCGAGCGCGGGCGCATCATGCAGAAGTGGTCGAAGAAGCAGCCCGGCGGCATGGCCAGCATCATCGGCCCAACGGACGCCGACGTCGCCGACGTCTGCCAGCGCGTCTCGCCCGATGGCGATGTCGGCGTCGCCGCGATCAATGCGCCGGGTCAGACCGTGATCTCCGGCACGCTCGCCGCGCTTGGCCGGGCGATCGAGTCGATGAAGGAGCGCGGCGGCCGCGTCGTGCAGCTACCGATTTCGGTCGCCGGTCACTTCCCGAAGATGGCGGAAGCGCGCGAAGAGCTGCGCCGCTCGATCGACGCAACCGAGTTCCGCGATCCGACGGCGCCCGTCGTCTCCAGCCTCACCGGCCGCGCGTTGACGACGGCGGATGAAGTGCGCCAGGAGCTCGCCGATCAGATGACCGGCGCGATCAACTGGATGCGCGCGTTCCTCGAAATGCGGAAGGCCGGCGCCAACGCCTTCTTCGAGGTCGGCCCCGGCCACGTGCTGGGCAACATCAGCAAGCGCGTCGACCGCGAGGCCCAGTTCATCGACATCTTCGACGAGTCGCAGTGGCACGACCTCGTGCTTGGGCCGATGCTCGAACCGAAGGTCACGGCGGCGCCCGATCGAACGC
>JBBQVO010000129.1:0-9613 GCA_038211505.1 Dehalococcoidia bacterium
TGCTTGGACAGCAGGTGTCCGTCGCCGGCGCGACGACGCTCGCCGGACGCCTCGTCGATTGTCTCGGCGAGCCAGTCGCCGGCCTGACGGCGATGAGCCTTACACACGTCTTCCCGCCCGCCGCGCGTATCGCCGAGGCCAGCCTCGACCGCCTCCGCCGCATCGGCCTGCCGACAGCGCGCGCACAGGCGATCCGCGCCTTGGCTCGCGCGTACGCCGCCGAAGACGTGCAACTCGACGGTTGCAGCAGTCTCGACGAACTGATCGAATCGCTCACGTCGCTCCCCGGCGTCGGCCCGTGGACCGCGCACATGATCGCGATGCACGCCGCCGGCCACCCGGACGCCTTCCCGGCCGGCGATCTCGGCCTCCGCCGCGCGACAGCCCGCCTGACGGGCGCAAGCGCTCCGCTCGACGAGCGCGACGTCGAAGCGATGTCCGAAGCATGGCGCCCGTATCGCGCACTCGCGTCCATGCATCTGTGGATGTCGACCTAAGCGACGCCTTGATCCCGGCCGTCGCAGCCGACGTGTGCGGGCACCAGCAACAACCGAGCCCCGCGCGATCAGGACATATCGCAGAACGAGGTACATATGCGCTTCTGCCACGTTCGCGTAACCGGCGCGTAATGATTGCCAGACGACGTTTTCTCTTCGCCGCTAGGGTGCCTGTATCAACGAAGGCGAGCACCGCAGTTGTGGCCACGACCGCGGACGCTCGCATTGCAGGTCCACTGTTCCAGGAGGGAACTCATGCCCACATATCTACGCAGACTTGGCGTTGTCGCGCTCGCGATCGCGCTCCTCACGGTGACGGCGGGGTTCGCCGTCCACAACAAACCGGCCGAAGCGGCTGGAAACGCCGGCGCCGTCTTCACGATGACGAACGCCGCCGATGGCAACGCGGTCGTCGCCTTCGCGCGCGATCGCGACGGGGGGTTGACGCGCGTCGGCACCTATCCGACGGGCGGCCTCGGCACCGGTAAGCCGCGACTCTCATCGCAGGGATCGCTCACGCTCACCGATGATCGCCGCTTCTTGCTCGTCGCCAACCCCGGCAGCAACGATGTCACGACCTTTGCCGTCGCGCACGATGCGACGCTGACGCTCGTTGATCGCGAAGCTTCGGGCGGCGGCAAGCCGGTGAGCATCACCATCGATGGCAATCTCGTCTACGTCCTCAACGGCGGCGCGCCCAACAACATCAACGGCTTCCGCATCAGTCGGCGCGGCGCGCTGACGCCGCTGGACGGCTCGACGCGGCCGCTAAGCGCCGAGGGCGTCGACCCGGCGCAGGTGCAGTTCAACGATCGCGGCGACACGCTCGTTGTGACCGAGAAGGCGTCGAATAAGATCGATACGTTCCGCGTCGGCCGCGATGGGTACACAAGTGGCCCCGTCGTTCACGACTCCAGTGGCGTGACGCCGTTCGGTCTCGGATTCACGCGCAAGGGCGACTTTGTCGTCAGCGAGGCATTCGGCGGCGTTCTCGGCAAGGCCGCAGCGTCGTCGTACTCGCTCGACAAGCCGACCGGCTTCAACATCATCAGCGGCAGCGTTGGCGATGGTGAGAGTGAGGTCTGCTGGGTCGTCATCTCCCGCGACAACCGCTATGCGTATGTGACGAACTTCCAGAGCGGCACGATCTCCAGCTACAACGTCGCTCGCGACGGCACGCTCACGCTAGATCAGGAAGTTGCCGCGCGCACGAGCCCGGCGTTCGGGCCGCGTGACGAAGCGTCCACCCGAAACGGCCGCCTGCTCTACGTGATCGACATCGCTGATCCCGTCGTCATCGGCTACGAAGTGCAGCACGATGGCAGCCTCGTCGAGGTAAGCCGGACGCACGACGGCCTGCCGTCGACGTTCGCCGGCATCGCCGTCGAGTGACGCAGGCCACGACCAATGTTCGTTTCGACGACGCCCGTTGCGCCCCGCGCAGCGGGCGTCGTCACTTCTCCACACTCGCCTGACGCGCGAGATGTTGATGCTTCTGTAATGAGCACTTCCTGATCTTGCTCCAGATGTCCCGCGAACAGGTGGCATGCGCCGCGTGTGCGACGTGCTCACCCCGGGAGCCGAACCTCCGGCGGGGAAGCGACCTATTTGAAGGAGTAGGAGAAGATGAAGGAAACGATCTGGAAGCGAGGGCGTTTGCTGGCCGTTGGCGTGATCGCCATCGTCGGCGTCGGCGCCTTTGCCGCAGCCTGTAGCAGCGGCACGAGCAGCGGCGACAAGACGTCGACCGCCGCCGCCGGCGCGCCGCGTCCGACGACCGCCGCGGCGCCGACGGCCGCCGCGAAGACGGCGCCGGCGAACACGCCGGCCTCGACGCCCGCCAGCGGCGCGACGACCGGCGCCGTCACCGAGCTCGGCTCGACGCCGGGATGGGGCGGCGGCGCAACGGCCACCGTCTTCTACACGAAGCAGTTCTTCTGCGACAAGACGCCGTGCGAGGCCGGCACCGCCGGCACGAACGCCCCGGCCACGAAGGATCCGGTGCCGTCGGTGTGGGTGCTGGTGCCGCTGTTCAAGGACACGACCGGCCTCAACTTTCACTGCCCGACGGAGGGTAACTGCGTGGCTCACCCGAAGGAGCTCGATGTGAGCAAGATCGGTCTCGGCAACGTCATCCCGTTGCCGCCGCACAGCCACATCGTCGACACGAAGGAAGCCGGCTTCTCGGCCGCGGCCAACACGCCGTGGAAGGTCGTCGTCGTCGGCGTCAAGACGCGCGCCGCATGGGACATGCTCGAGCAGGGCAAGTCGATCGACACGCTCCGCACCGTGCAAGCGATGGGCGACACGACGGCGACGGGCGACGTGCCCTCCAACATCGTGCTGTTCTTCGGCATCCGATAGCCACGAGCGCGGCGCCGGCGAGACCCACGCCGGCGCCGCGCTCACCTCTAGCGCCAACGAGGCGCGAGAAACAAAGCCCTCGCCACCCGTAGGGACAGGTCTTCAGACCTGTCCGCGGTCGGCACACGAGCATCGAATCAACCGGCTAACGCGCGTCGAAGCAGAGAGCATCAGGAGCAACCATGGCCATCCAACCTCAAGCGATGTCGATGCCGTCGAGTGACGCGCGAGTTCACACCGCCGCCACTATGCGCGTGGAGCGCCTGTTCGGACTGATGCCGCTGCTCCTCGCCGGTGCCGGCGCCATCACCGTCACGGTCGGCTCGTACATGGCCTGGGCGACGTTCTATGCCGGCCTAATCTCGCGCGATGGCGTGGCGGGACATGGCAAATACTTCATTGGCCTCGGCGCCGCGTCGGTGCTCGTCGTCGCGCTCTCGATGTTTCCGGGCGTGTCACGGGCGATACGCCTGCTCGTCTTCCCCGCCGGCGCGACGATTGCCTTCTTCGCGATCCGCGATCTGCGCAACCTCGACGCGCTCGTCAACGATCCCGCGTCCGGCTTCTACGTGCCTGGCCACGGCCACGGCCTCTACGTCGTCATCGCTGGCGCCGTGATGCTGATGCTGGCGGCATTCGTCACGACGTCGCTGCCGGGGCTGCGACCGATGCGCCTCTCGCGCACGCTCGCCGCGCTCGCCGCTGTCGCCGCCGTCGCGATGCTCATTCCCGCTCTCTACGGCGAGTACTACATGCACGTCGTCTCGGGGGCCGGACACATCCACAATCACAACGCCATCCTCAACCCGACGCACCTGCTGAACGTCGGCGGCGCTATCGCCGCCGTCGCCGCCCTGCGCCTCAGCATCGCCAGCGTTCCCCGGCCCCAGCGCCACGACCGCTGAGAGCGCAGCGTCGCCAAGGTAGCGACGGCATCCCGCTCCATCTATGTTCATGCGTGCGGGAGCCATCAAAGCAGAGAGCCGAGGAACACGTCCTCGGCTCTCTTTTTACGATTACCAGCAACGAGGCGATCCCGCCTCTCGCCTCCCGTCTCCCGCCTCTACACCGCGACTGCGGCCCGCTCCATCGTCTTTCCCACCGCCGCCGCGACCTTCGCGACGTTGGCCATGACGCTGCTGAACATCTCGAATGTCAGCGACTGCGCGCCGTCGCTGAGCGCGTGCTCGGGGCTCGGGTGCACCTCGAGAATCAGGCCGTCGGCGCCGGCGGCGATCATGCCGAGGCTCACGGGCTCGACGAGTTTGCGCTTGCCGGTGCCGTGGCTGGGGTCAGCGACGACGGGCAGGTGGCTCATCTCCTTGATCAGCGGGATGGCGTTGATGTCCATCGTGTTGCGCGCCGCCGTCTCGAACGTGCGAATGCCGCGCTCGCACAGGATCACGTCGCGGTTGCCCTTGGCGAGAATGTACTCCGCCGCGAGCAGCCACTCCTGCATCGATGACGACATGCCGCGCTTCAGCAGCACCGGCTTGTGCGCCTTCGCCACTTCTTCGAGCAAGAAGAAGTTCTGGGCGTTGCGCGTGCCGATCTGCAGGACGTCGGCGTACTTGGCGACGTCCTGCACCGACGCCTCCGACATCACCTCGGTGACGATCGGCAGCCCCGTCTCGTCGCGCGCCGCGGCCAGCAGCTTCAGCCCCTCGACCTCGAGCCCGCGGAAGCTGTACGGCGATGTGCGCGGCTTGAAGGCGCCGCCACGCATCATCGAGGCGCCGCGCGCGCGCATCGCCCGCGCCGTCGCCATGATCTGCTCTTCGCTCTCGACGGCGCACGGGCCGGCGATCACCGTCACGGTGCCCTCACCGATCTTGACGCCGTTGACGTTGACGATCGTGTCGGCCGGCTTGAACTCGCGGCTGCACAGCTTGAACGGGCTGCTGATCGGCACCGTGCTGTCGACGCCGTCCATCACTTCGATGTCATCGGCCAGCTCCGGATGCTCGCGATCGAGCCCGACGACGCCGATCACCGTCCGCTCGACGCCGTGAATCGCGTGGCCATCGAGCCCGACTTCCTTGATGCGAGCCATCACCGCATCGAACTCCGCGGGCGTGTGCCCCGGCTTCATGATCACCATCATCGTTCAGTCTCCTCCACCCCCTTTGGGGGTTAGTCGTTGGTCGTTAGTCGTTAGGGATCGATTGTCGTTGCGTCGTTAGGGGTTTTCAGCCCCGGGAGTGCGACGCGTTTTGTTTTCGTAGCGCGGGCTTTCCAGCCCGCGAGTTCGTCGTACCTGTAGCGCGGGCGTTTTAGCCCGCGCGGTCGTTGTAGTCACGGATTATCTTGGCGCTCACACACCTCGTGTCACCCTGCGCGGGCTATAACGCCCGCGCTACAGGGGAGATCTTCCTCATGATCACCCCTAATTCTTCGTGCTCTTAGTGGATCGTTCCCTTCGTGTCCTTCGTGGCTCATTCACTCTTCGTTCGCGAGATCGGGGCGCAGGACGCGGGCGCCTCGCAGGTAGACGAAGCGCACTTCGTCCTGACGCTTCGTCGTGTTGACGTGCATCAGGATGCGTATGCACATCGGCAGGCTGCCCGGCACGTACATCTCGTGCATGCACGTGAGCGCGATGTGCGACCAGCCCAAATGACGCGCCGCCAGCGCCGGGAACTCCGCGTTCACGTCTTGCGTCGTCGAGAAGAACGCGCTCGCGACGTCGTCGACATCGATCTCGTTGGCCTTGATGATGGCGGAGAGGAGCTCGCTCGTCGCTTCGAGGACGGCGTCCTTCGTGTTGGCGTCGACCGTTGTCGCGCCGCGGATGCCGCGTACCCGTACCGTCTCGTTCGTGCTCACTGGTGCTCCGCAATCGGCCGTTGTGTTCCCGCAGGAACCGTGCCCGCGCTCAGGCAAGGCCGCCCGCGTGTGCGAGCGGCGCTAGATATACGGCCCAAATGCGCCGGCCGCGGAGTACCACGCGCAGCCGCGGGAGGTTCGCGCGGAACCTCGGCTGCTACGTGCTTGGCTCCGAGCGGCCGGTGAGCACCTCAACATACGTCTGAACTTTCTTCGCAGCCTCATCGTGAAGCGATGCTTCTACCAAATCGATGATCGCCGAAGCAACGATCGCCGCGTCCGCGAGGCCGCGCAGCGCCTCCACATGCGCACGCTTCGAGATGCCGAACCCGACGGCCAGCGGCAGGTCCGTCTTCGTACGCAGCCGCCGCAAGAAATCCGGCAGCTCCGACGAAATCTGCGCTCTCGCCCCGGTCACACCCACCACGCCGACGCAGTAGATGAAGCCCGACGCCCTCGACACGACCTCCGCGATCCGCCCGTCGTCCGAAGTCGGCGCCAGCAGGTAGATCAGATCGAGACCGTGTTTCGCGCCGATCGCGCGGATGGCGTCCGACTCTTCCGGCGGCAGATCGACGATGATCAGCCCGTCCGCTCCCGCGGCCGCAGCGTCCGCGATGAACGCCTCCTCGCCGCAGGCGAGAAACGAATTCAAGTATCCCATAAGGATGAGAGGAACGCCAACGCCGCCTTCGCGCAGCTTCCGCACCAAGTCGATCGCATGGTGCGGCGTCGTGCCGTTTTGCAGCGACGCATACGACGCCCGCTGGATCGTCGGCCCGTCCGCCAGCGGATCGCTGAACGGGATCCCGAGCTCGATCCCGGACGCGCCGCCATCGACCATCGCCCGCACGAGCGCGACGCTCGTGTCGAAATCGGGATAGCCGACGGTCATGAACGGCATCAGTACGACACGCCCGTGCGCTTCGGCGAACGTCGCCGCCAGCCGGCTCAAAACGGCAACCAGAGGTGCGCGATGGAGATCGACGTCGACGACGTGTTGCACGATCCGCCGGCGATGAAGGCGATCGAGAGGCTGTTGAAGGCGACGTGCGCCATCATCGTCGAGAAGATGTTCTTGCTGCGATAGTAGGTGTAGGCGAAGACGATGCCGACGATGGCGATCGGCACGAACGACTTGTACAGCAGGTGCGCCGACGCGAAGAGCAGGCCGCTGATCACCACGCCGGCCGCCAGCCCCCATCCGCGCGCCAGCCCTGGAAACAGAAACCCGCGAAAGAACAGCTCCTCGCACACCGGCGCGAAGGCGATCACCGTCAGGCTCGCCAGCGCCAGCAGCGCGCGGTTATCGCGCACGCCCCTCGGGATCTGCTCTGCGCAGTCCGTTTGCAGCCAGCCGATGTCGAAGTAGGTGACAATCACGCCGTAGATCGTCGAGCCGATCAGCGCGCCGATGAACGCCGCCAGCGCCCACAACAGCGTCCGACCCGTGATCGGCCGGATACCGAGGCGTCCGAGCCCGCCCCCGTAGCGACGATACGTGAAGTTTGCCGCGACGATCGCGATCCCGACTTCAACCGCCCCGCCAATGACGAACGCCGCTGTGTACAGCTGTCCCGACTCAGCGCCGTAGACAAACGCCAGCGGCAACACGAGGAACTGCCCGCCGAAGAAGATCGCGAGGAACCACAACGCGCCAAACAGCACCTCCCGCAGCGTCCAATCGACGCCGCCGCCGCCCAGATCCCCAAGATCATGCGGCGGCCGTTCGGGCACATAACCTGTGATCTCCATCAAGATTCAGTATGGCCGAAGGGCGATGAGTGCGCGACCGCCGCAACCCTTGTCGTTGTGGGGCGTCGCGCCAGCACGTACGATGGGTGGCCGCCACTCCCGAAAGTGCAGCCACATGATCCGCCCTGTTTCGGTTCTTCTCGTCGCCCTCGTCGTGGCGTGCCTGCTGGCAGCGGCGCCGAGGCGATCAGCCGGCGTACACGCCGATACGACGGACGTCGTCGTGATCGGCTGCGAGTTCATCGCCGGGGCCGTGGACGGCGACGTGACAAACCCGATCAGCGACGCCGACGTGCAGGCAGCGTGCGGCGGGCGCCCGTCAGCGAGCGCCGCGCCGGCAGCCTTGCCACCGACGGCGGCGTTCGGGCTGCCGAGCGTGCAACATCTCGCGCAGGCAATCGGCGACCAGGACGGCAATCTCGAGGCGTCTGATTTTCGTGGCGCGTTCGATGAAGGCTGGGATGACAACCAGATTAACACCGACTGCAGCACGCAAGTCCTGTTTACGGCGGCAGCTCTTCAGGACGTCGGCGGTAACTCCGTTTCCGATCTGCTCAGCGGCCTCGGATGCAGCCTCACCGTCTTCGTCTTTGTAAACGGCGAGGCACCTGTGTCGCTCGACGTGCCAGCTGGCATCAGTTCGGTTGAAGGCTATGCGTCGAATCCCAGCGGCTCCGGCGACTATCTGTGCATGAGCGATGTCGGCATAGATCCAGATGGGGCGGGCCCGCTGCCGGTGCCGCCGCCGATCCTGCAAGACAATGATTGCGCCGCTCGTTCCCGCTGAACCAGGGGGTGGCGGGGAACGGCGACGGCGTCTTTATATTCCATCTCGTCGACAGCACCGCGACGGCCGGCTCGGTGAAGACCGTCAACGTCACGCAGCAGGCGGTCGCGCAGAGTTTCGACGTCAACATCGTGGGACCGCCCGTCGACGTGAAGCTCAGTCGGGCGGAATCCCTGATCGAAACGAACAAGACCTCGCCAAACGTCAATGCATGCGTTCAAGCCGGGCTCGGCGTGCCGAACGATTCGAGCACCATAGGCGCTCCAACATCGACCCTCGCCTTCGCCCAGGTGTTCGACGTGACCAATACGGTTCTTACGCGCGTGCCCGTGGTCTTCGACACGACGCCGCCGACCGATCAGAACACGATCGTTGCTTTTGGCGCGCTGCCCTCATACGTGAGCGTGGCAGCGGGCGGCCCGGCGTTCGTGGTAGATGAGCCTGCGGGTGGGGTTCCGGCGGCGGCGTTTGTGGCGCTCTGCGGCGGGACGCAGACGGGCACGACGACGATCCGATCCAGCATCCCAATCCTCGCTTGCGCCGCCGGCGCCTGCAGCGCAAGCACGACAGACGTCGCAACGCAGACGCTTACGGTCGGTGGCGTGCCCGCGTCGCTACTCGTATCGGCATCGCCTTCCACGGTCGTTTGCGATGGCGCGCACAGTTCGACCCTTACCGCCACCATCAGCGACGGTAACGGAAATCCGGTCGCGGACGGCGTGCCCGTGAACTTCAGTGTCGTCGCGCTCGGCAGCGCCAACCCGATCAACACCGTCACCACCGGCGGTCTCGCGACATCCGACGTCACGCCGAACGCCAACAGCGGCAGCGGCATCACAGTCACCGTCTCGGCGGGCGATAGCAGTATCGCCGCGCCGGTGCAGACCTCGATCCGCATCGACTGCCCTTCGGCGGACAGTGATGGCGACGGCGTCGACGACCTCACCGACAACTGCCGCTTTACCTTCAACCCGACGCAGCTCAACACCGACTCTGCGCCGCTGCTGACGCCAGGTGGCGCGACGGACGTCACGATCGCCGACGGTGACGCGTACGGCGATGCTTGCGACAGCGACGACGACAACGACGGCATCGCTGATTCGTCGGAGGCCGTCGGATGCAACGGCAGCGGGCCGCTCGACCCGCTGAAGTCCGACACCGTCGGCGATCGCGTGCTCGACGGCGCGGAGTGCGCGCTCGGCTCGAACCCGGCGAACGCCGCCTCGAAGCCCGCGGTGCCGTCCGCAGCCGATGATCCGGATCACGACGGCCTCTCGACCGCGTTCGAGATCTCGATCGGCTCCAACCCCAACAATCAGGACAGCGACGGCGATCACATCCCGGACGGCGTCGAAGTAAAGGGCTATAACACCTCACCGACGCT
>JBBQVO010000130.1:0-9601 GCA_038211505.1 Dehalococcoidia bacterium
GACGGCGTCCGCGACGCCGGCACCCCGATCTCCTCGCTGCCATTCACGATCTCGGCGCCGGGGCGATACTACGTGACGCGCGATCTGACGAGCGCAGCGACCAACCAGAACGGTGTGACGATCGCCGCCAGCGACGTCACACTCGACCTGCACGGCTTCACGCTACACGGGTTCCTGCAAGGTAGTGATGGTGTGTTCGTCAGCGGCGGGCAGACAAATGTGCGGATCGAGAACGGGAGTGTCCGCGGCTGGTTCAACGGCATCGACGCGCAGACCGCCACGGCGTCGTTGATCTCGCGAGTCGACGTGTTCGACAGTGGCCAGTTCGTCGGTGATGGCAGTTACGGCCTGCTCATCGGCGCCGACTCGGTCATCGAAAACTGCAACGTCCGCAATGGCAAAGCGTCGGGCATCCGTCTCGCTTCGGGCATCATTCGCGACTGCGTCGTGACCGAAAACGGGGACGATGGCCTCCAGGCGTTCGGCCATGCATACGTCCACTCGAACCAGATCATCCACAATGCGAAGCACGCCTCCGTCTACGACATACGATTGACAGGCAGGGGCAACTATCTCGCCGAGAACGAGTTCAACACCGAGTTGACGGACAAAAGCGCTCAGCAAAGCACGACCACGATCGTCCGGAATGTCTTCTGTTACGTGAACAGCACCGGTGGTTTCGGCCAGGACGACATCGTGCCATATAATCCTGCCGCGGAGTTCAACACGCAGGGATGTTAGGCGTCGATGCGTAGCGCCGCCACGCCCGATGTGCGCGTCCGCATGCCTACTCGATGTGAAATCGATACCCGACGTTGCGCACCGTCTCGATAAACGAGTGACCGCGATCCTCGATCTTGCTGCGCAGCCGGCGGATGTGGACGTCGACCGTGCGCGCGCCGCCGTAGAAGTCGTAGCCCCAGACGCGGTTGAGCAGCGCCTCCCGCGTGAACACTTTGTCGCGGTTCGTCGCGAGAAAGCGCAGCAGCTCATACTCCTTATACGTGAGGTCGATCGGCCGCCCGGCGATGTTCACCTTGTAGTTCGAGAGATCGACGTGGAGGTCGCCGGCGCGCAGCGTGTTGTCGCTCTCGACGCCGGACTTCAGCCAGATCGCCCGTCGCAACCGCGCGGTCACTTCCTCAGTGATCGCCGGATACACAACGAAGTCGTCGAACCCAAGGGTGAAGTCAAACGACGCCAGCTGGTCGCTGCGCACCACCGCGATCGCCGCGACGCCCTGCGGCAGATCCGCGGAACGCAGCAGATTGCGGATCGCCGGCGTATCCGGCCGCGCCAGCATGTTGATCATCATCACCGCCGGCGCATCCGTCGTCGGCTCGAGCGCGCGAACGAGCGGCACGTTGGTGATGCTGAAGCCAGCTTCCTCCAACGTCGCCGCCAGCGGCAGCAGCTCCTCCGAGGCATCGACAATCATCACAGCATTCATCGTGCGTCGAGTATATCGGCGGCAAGTTACGGACAGATGACGGGAAACCACTGCTTTCGGGGTCAACCACCGAGCCACAGAGACACAGAGCATCGGGTGGGTGCGCATGATGGTTCGCCAGCGGGTCGCGCGCCAGACTCCGTACTCCGTACGGACAGGTCTTTAGACCTGTCCTGCTAGCATGCCGCCAACCCCGAGTCCGCGCCCCAGCCCGCCAACCCGCAAATCGCCAACGTCGCCGCTATCCGTCAGCTGCCCCCCGCGCGTCCGCATGCATCCCCTCTCCCCTTGTGGGAGAGGGGTGGCCGAAGGCCGGGGTGAGGGCTCCCGTCCGCCAACCACTGATCTCCAATCCCCAGTCTCCCGTCTCCCGCTTCCCTCTTCCCGCCTCCCTACCTCGCCCCGCGCCGCCTGATCACCGTCGACAACGTCCGCCAGGCGATCTTCAGATCCCCCGTGAACGAGTGCGCGGCGACGTACTGGATGTCGTACTGCATCGTCTCGTCGTACGAGAGATCGGCGCGCCCGTTAATCTGCGCCAGCCCCGTGATGCCCGGCTTGACGTCATGGCGCCGGTGGTACTCCGGCGGGTACTGCTCGACCAGCTCCGGGATCTCCGGCCGCGGGCCGACGACGCTCATGTCACCCCGCAGCACGTTCCAGAAGTTCGGCAGTTCGTCGAGGCTCGTCGCCCGCAGCAGGCGGCCGGCGCGCGTCAGCCGCGACATCGGCGTCGTGAAGACGAACGTCTTGAAGTGCACCGGCTCCAGCTTCGGCGTCTCGTACTTCTTGTGGCCCGAGTGCGACATCGAGCGGTACTTGTACATCGTGAACCGCTTGCCCCGCAGCCCGACACGCGTCTGCGAGTAGATGATCGGCCCGCGCGAATCGAGCTTGATCGCGAGCGCGATGATCGGAAACGTCAGTACGAAGAACAACAGGCCGGCGATCGCGGCCACGATATCGAAGGCTCTCGTGAGCATGTCTACTTTCGGTGGCTCCGCACAATCTCCTCGACCGCGGTTGCCACGCGGTCGACGGACGTTTCGTTCATGCGCGTGTAGAGCGGCAGCGAGACCATCGTCTCGAACGCCTCATCAGCGGCGGGAAAGTCGCCCGGCGCCCAGCCGAACGTCTCACGATAATACGGGTGATGATGGATCGGGATGAAATGTACCGACGTCCCGATGCCGCGTTCCTTCATCCTGGCGATGAAGTCATCGCGTGAAATTGTAAGCGTCTCCGGCCGCAGGCGCACGACGTACAGGTGCCAGGCATGCGTCGTGCCCGCGCGTTCGATCGGCAGCACGATCTCCGACAGCGCCGCCAGGCGTTCGTCGTACATGCGCGCGAGCTTCGTGCGCTGCCGTTGAAACTCATCAAGACGCTCGAACTGCGCGTGACCCAACGCCGCCTGAAAGTCACTCATCGTGTAGTTGTAACCCGCAGCCAGCACCTGGTACGCCCACGACCCGCGCGCCGTGTAGCGATCCCACGCATCGTTGCTCATCCCGTGCAGCGCCAGTAGCCGGCAGCGATCGGCAAGCGCGTCATCGTCCGTCGTCAGCATGCCGCCGCGTCCGCTCGTCACGTTCTTCGTCGGATAAAAGCTGAAGATCGTCGCGTCGCCAAACGCCCCGATCGCCCGCCCGTCGATCTGCGTCCCGAGGCCGTGCGCCGCATCCTCGAACACCTGCAGTCCGTGCTCGCGCGCGATCGCCAGAATCGCCGGCATGTCACACGCCGAGCCACCGTGATGCATCGGCATGATCGCCCGCGTCCGCGGCGTAATCGCCCGCCGGATCGCATCAGCGTCGATGCAGTAGTCGTCGAGTCCGATGTCCGCCAGCACCGGCGTCGCGCCAGCGTGGATGATCACGTTGACGGTCGCGGCGAACGTCGTCGGCGTCGTGATCACTTCGTCGCCCGCGCCGATGCCCGCTGCGACGAGCGCCAGGTGCATGCCAGCCGTCGCCGAATCGAGCGCGATCGCGTGCTTCGTGCCGGCGTACGCCGCGAAGTCCGCCTCGAACGCCTTCACCCGCGGGCCAGGCGCCAGCCACCCGGACCGCAGCACGTCGACCACAGCCTCGATCTCGGCTTCGGAGATGTCGGGCAGGTTATACGGAAGGAAGTCTTCGTGCTCGTTCATTGATTCACGATCTTGACGCCCTGCACGCCCGCCGTCTGCAGCACCGCCGCCAGGTCCTGCCCCGATGGCAAGGCGCTCGTGTAGTCGTGCGAATCGGAGCCGGTGCGCGACTTCGTGTCGAAGTCGTCGCGGAAGTGCGCCGTGAGGACGCTGCCTTTGACGCTGATCTGGTCGATCACGCCGAATTTGCTGTAGTTGATCACATCATCGAACGCGATCACCGGCCGCGACGCTGCGCCGCCGTTCGAGGCTCCGCCCGAACCGCCGCCGCCGGGCCACACGACATACGCGATCGCCCCCGCCGCAACGACGATGATCACGAGGATGATCAAATACCCCAATCGCGTAAAGATCATACGGCCGCATAGTATCTGATTAGCGATTGAAGATTGGAGCGCCCCACCAGATCCGCCCGCCCCGCCGAACGCACACACTCACCGCGAAACGGCCCCGTCCGGTCGAAACGATCCCCTCTCCCCTAGTGGGAGAGTGGTGGCCGAAGGCCGGGGTGAGGGCTCGCCGTGCGCGACGGCATCACCAATAACGCGCCTCCAATCCCCTTCGTGCCCTTCGTGGTTAAACCCACCGCCGCCATCACAGACGCGAGATGCGTATCGATCCCGTCTGCGTCCGCAGCTTCACCTTCGGCCCCGAGCCATTGCCGGCAGGCGCACCGCCGCCGCCTCGCCGCGGCGGCAGCTCCGACCGCACGTTGCCGACGCGGCTCTCCGCATCGATAAAGAACGCGTGCTCCGGATCGACGGCGAGATGAATCATCCCCGTGTGCGCCTCCATATCGAAGTCGCCCGCCACCGCGCCGTTGTAGCGAATCGTGCCCGTGTGCGCGCGCGCATGCACCGCCCCGCCCGCGCGCTCGATCACGATCGTCCCCGTGTTCGCTTGCGCACTGACATCGCCGCCGACATCGCGCGCGTCGAGCGCGCCGCTGCGTGACGAGAGCGTCGCCGCGCCCGACACGCCGCGCACTTCGACGCGCCCGCTGCGCGCCTCAACGCGCACATCACCGCGCACGCGCTCGACGCCGACCGGGCCGCTGCGCGTGATCATCGTCACATCGCCTGCGATGTCCGTCGCCGAGCAGCGGCCACTGCCGCACTCGACGTGTACACGGCCATCGGTGTTCGCAACGCGAATGCTGCCGCTGCGCGCGAGCACACGCACCGCCGTCGTCTTCGGCACCCGCACGCTGTAGTCGACGCGCGAGCCGCGCTTGCCGCCCCACAGGCTCCAGCCTTCCGTCTGAGGCAGTGACGGCGCGCGAATGATCACCCGATGCGCATCCTGCTCCATGCCGCGCGCGACAAGCGTCGCCGCCTCGTCCGCGTCCACCGCCATGTCCGACCACACATGCACCGTTGCCTCGACCTGCACGTTGTCACCCACATGCGACTCAACCACGACGGCGCCAGAGCGCGCTTCGATGTGAAGCACCGCCTTGGCGCCCGTCTCGAATTCGCGTGTGATCGTCCGCGTGTGTTCCATCTCAGTGACGATCAGCCCTCAACGTCGAACCCCCACAGCGCAGCAGTAAAGTAGTTCCAGCGACCTTTCGGCCGCGGTGGCTCCTCGACCTTTACCGTCGACGGATCGAGTGTGCGACGCAGCGCGCCCGCCAGCTCGCGGCGAGAGTGCGGTCCGACGAAGCGCGCGACCTCCGAAGCGTCGTGGAGCACGATGAACGTCGGCAGCAGATTGATGTGGAACCTGCGGCGCAGATCGGGATAGGCATCGACATCCACAGCTCGCACCGACAGCCGGCCGCCGCCCACTTCAATGCCGCCGAGTCGCACCGCCAGCGACCGCTGCCGCACACGCGACGACGTGAACTCGACGACAAGCGGCGCATCGCGCCCCGCGAGTTGCGCCTCGCTCGTGATCGCGAACTCCGGCGCCAGTTGCATCGTCATGACCGGTCATCTCCCCAGTGCGAGCGCCGATCCATCCGCCGCTCCCAGCGATCCCAGGCCCGCGCGCCGTGCCAGCGAGCGCGTTCGCGTCGCGAGTAAGAATCGCCGAACAGCGACCATGCCCGCCGATCGCGATCGAACGCGTCGAACGACAGCACGCGCGGCATGAATGCGGCAAGCCCGCCGACCACGCTCAACGCGATCAGCCAGTTGCGCGTCGGATCGACCGCCCCGGCGAGCAGCAGCACGGCGATCACGAACACCCCAAGCCGCAGATCGAGCGCCGGGCGCATGTGCAGCGGATTCCAGATCCGCGGCCGCAACGCCGCGATGCCGCTGACCACGACGAGCGCGATCAGCACGCCCCGCGTCGCATCAACGGCCCCCGCCAGCAGAACCAACGCCAGAATGAATGCCACAAGTCTCATATCGATTCTTCCTTGTCAACCCTTCTCCCCTTCCCGCACCGGGAAGGGCCGGGGGTTAGGTCCGTTCGCTCTCCCCTTCCCGCACCGGGAAGAGGCCGGGGGTTAGGTCCGTTCGTTCTCCCCTTCCCGCACCGGGAAGGGGCCGGGGGTTGGGTCCGTTCGCTCTCCCCCTTCCCGCACCGGGAAGGGGCCGGGGGTGTAGGTCCGAACTTTCTCCCCCTCCCGCATCGGGAAGGGGCCGGGGGTTAGGTCACTGATCCCGCGCGTCCGACCACCGTTTCGCGCTTTCGAACCACCCATCGAACCGCTTCGACTTCGCCACATCGCCGACGATCGCCCGCAACGGCTCCACCGTCGCATCAACGATCGTCTGCGCGAACTCCGTCGCGCCCGCGACAAGATCATCGATATCGATCGCCATCACGCCAAACGCCTGATCAGCATCGACCACGCGATCCTGCCAAGTCCCCCACTCCTGCCACTGACTCCACCGCTTCTTCATGACAATCTCCTCGCCATCGACGCCACATCACTTCAAACTCGACACCGAAATCCAACCTCTAACATCCAACATCCAACATCGCGCACACACCGCCCACGCACTCCGCCCACCAACCACCGCCCATCAACGCCGACGCCCCCCGCACGCGGTCAGTACCAGCTGTGCTCGAGCGCTGGCGCTTCGCGAGCCGTCGTCTGTGGATCGATCCACGTCCCGAGCCGCACAAGCGACCTCGCGACGAGGCCCCGCACACCGCGGCGCGCCGCCACATCACGCGCCATCGCGCGCGCCTCCTCTTCCATCGCGGCGCGTACGCCGTCGACGCTGCTCACCCGCGCGATCCGCTCCGCCAGCAAAAGTTCGTTCAACACCATGTCTGCCTCCCGGCCTCGCGCTGGGCGAGGCAAAATACCGTGACTACTCGTCCTCGCCACCGACCCAACCGCTCAGCCGCGACCCGCGACCCGGGCCGCGCCCATGGTCGTGCCGCGGTGGCGGCGGCGGCGCCGTCTGCACGTCGATGTTTCGCACCGCGCGCGCCAGCGCCTTCACGAACCAGGTGTTCGCCGACGTCCCCGCCTTCGAGGCCGCCTGCTGCGCCAGATCCTTCAGCTCGGCCGGGATGCGGATCGTGATCTTCTCGACATCACCCTCCGCCGCCGACCACTGCTGCGCGTCCTCGCCCGCTCCGCCAGCCTTCTCTTCGACTTCGAGCGACAGCCCGCCCGGCTGATAGCCGAGACGAATGCGATAGTGCGCGCCCACCTGCTCCTCGATCGACGACGCCATCTGCGACATCAGGTCGAAGACCGCTCGCTCTAGCGGCGTTCGCGCCGCCTCGATGTACGTTTCGATGCCGCGACGCCGCTCATCGCTCTCGATCAGCCCCAGCGGCTGCTTCAGCGCATCGAATACCGGCTCGGTCCGTAGTTCTGTCATCGGTTCGCGCTCCGGCCATATGATGGCGTCGTGATGGCACTATCATGGCACCATGACCTGACGTTGTCAATAGGTCTGGACATAAAATTTTTCACGCACAATGCATCGATCACCGTTCCCGTGGCCGACGGCCTCACGTCCAACCTCCAACCTCCAGGATCCAACCTCCAGCCTCCGCCGATCCATCGCCTTCCGAGCAACTCGGTGGTAGGATGCGCGATGGCAGACAGCTGGCGCGAACAGCTACGCGCGGCGCGGCGCGCCCTCGGTATCAGCCTGCGCGATCTCGCCCTCCGCACCGGCCTCTCCTACGAGACCGTGCGCGGCTACGAGAACGGACGCCGCCGCCCCTCGCGCGACAGCCTGCTCTCGGTGCTCCGCCACCTGGGCGCATCGGCCGTCGACGCCAACGCCATCGTCGAGGCCGCCGGCTTCGCTCCCGAACCGACGCTGTTTCCCGAGGCCAGCTACCCGTCGTACTTCTTTAAGCGCGAAGAGCTCGACGACGCGGTCGAGCTCGTGCCATGGTCGCAGTTCGTCAGCAACGATGACGTCGCCGTCATGGCCGCGAACACCGCCATCCAGGCGCTCTGGGACATCGACTTCGCGCACGAACGCCGCACGCGCACGCGCGCCCAGATGAGCCTGCTCAGCGTCGCCAGCGATCACAAGTTCGCCGACCGCGTCGTCAACTGGGACGACGTGATCAGCGTCATGGCATCAATCTTCAAGGGACGGCCGCGTAGGCCGGCGAGCATGGATGAGCCCGACGCCTACCTCAGCGAAGTGCTCGCCGAATTCGCAAAAGGCGATCCAGCATTTCTCGCCCGGCTCATCGCCGTCTGGACAGCCGCCGAGCCCATGGCCGCGAAGGTGCGCTGGCACTACCGCGTCACCTGGTCCGACATCGAGTTCGGCGAGATGCGCTTCCTCTGCTGCGCCACCACCTGCAGCGAACCCGACGGCTTCGCCTTCAACGACTGGCACCCCATAGATGCCCCCACCTGGCAAACCCTCGAGCAAGTAAAGCACCGCGCGGCGTCGAAATAAATCAATCACCCGGCGTAGCGACGCCTTTTCCAACATGGACGCGCGCTCGCCAATGGCCAACCGCCCGCTCCGCGGCGAACAACGCGCCACTTCGCGCCGTCATTCCCTCAAAGAGTCGCGCCGTCGCAGCTTGTATTCATCGACACGATCCCAAAGGCCGCGGTTGCGCGGCCGTACCAAACGTTCATCCGCTAACGATCACGACCCGTCGACTGCCCGTACGGGCGACCCCATGTGGTCGCCCGCAATGAACGCGCCGAAGCCGCGCGAACAACGCCGCCGTTTGTCATCGTCTTGAGAGTCTCCCCGTCGCAGCTTCAAACCGTTGAACCGATCCCCTCTCCACTGCGTGGAGAGGGGTGGCCGTCGAAGATTCGCCGCAGGAGAAAAGGCCGGGGTGAGGTGCGCGGCCGCCACCAAACGTTCATCGGCCAAGGATTACGATCCGTTGACTGCCCATACGGGCGACCCCAAAGCACGCACAGTAAACGTCAGTGAAGCCTCCGCAACACACGCAAGTGTGTTCGCCCGCCATGGGCACGCCGAAGCCGCGCGAACAACGCCGCTGTTTGTCATTGCCTTAAAAGTCTCCCGTTTTCAGCTTCAAATCGTCGAACCGGGCCCCTCTCCCCTGGTGGGAGAGGGGTGGCCGTCGAAGATTCGCCGCAGGAGAAAAGGCCGGGGTGAGGGTCGTCGGCCGCCACCAAACTTTCATGCTGAAGAACCGCGTGTGCCTGGTGGTGTCTTGCCCAACCGGCATCCGAACGCCCGTCGCCAGATAACCATCAGTAAGAGCGAATTCGCGAACGTCCGTACTCCGCGCGACTACGCCCGCCGCCGCACCCGCAACCCCACGACACCCACGCTCGCCACCAGCACGCCCACTGCGATAAGCACCACGACGTCGATGATCGCGCCGCCGCGCCCGCCACCGCCACCCGTCGCCGGCAACACCACGCCCGCCCGAGCCGGCGTCGCCGCATCACCCAACACCCCATTCGAGCGCCCCGCAGCCGCCGCCCCGCCGCTCACCGTCGCCGAAGCCACAGCGCCCGACGTCCGCACCGCCGTCGCCGTCGACCCAACCGTCGTCGCCGCCGTAGGACTCGCGCTCAAAACAACAACGGTCGCCGTAGCCGAAGCCGTCGCCGT
>JBBQVO010000131.1:0-9554 GCA_038211505.1 Dehalococcoidia bacterium
GTTGATAGATTTCATCATCTATCTCCCGTGGGCGGCGTGAGTGTAGCCGCGCAGATTCAGGAGAGCGCTATGAGCCGATGGACATCGTTGCTGGCATTGGTCGCCGTGATCACACTGGCGACGGGCTGCGGTTCGAGCGCCAAGGGCGACGCGACCACGACAGGCGGCACGGCCGCAAGCGCGAAGCCGCTGACGCTGCACCTCGGCTATTTCCCGAACGTCACGCACGCGCAACCGATCGTGGGTCTGGCACGCGGCACGTTCCGCGATGCACTCGGCCCGAACGTCAGGCTCGATACGAAGACGTTCAACGCCGGCGGAGACGAGATCACGGCGTTGTTCGCCGGCGACATTGATATCGGCTACATCGGAGGAAGTCCCGCCGTCAACGGCTACGTGAAGTCGAAGGGCGCCGACGTGCGCATCATCGCCGGCGCCGTCAGCGGCGGCGCGGAGCTGATCGTGCGGGACGGCGCGGGCATCGGGGCCGCCGCCGACTTCGCGAACAAGAAGGTCGCGTCGCCGCAACTCGGCAACACGCAGGATGTCGCTCTGCGGACGTGGCTGAAGAGCAACGGTCTGAACGCGAAGGAGCAGGGCGGGAACGTCACCGTCATCGCGACCGACAACGCGACGACGCTCACCGCCTTCCAGAAGGGTGACATCGACGCAGCGTGGGTGCCAGAACCGTGGGGAACGCGCCTGATCCAGGAGGCCGGCGGCCGGCTCTTTCTCGACGAGAAGGATGTGTGGCCGGATGGCAAGTTCTCAACCACGACGGTGATCGCCCGCACGGAGTTCCTCAACAAACATCCAGACGTCGTGCTCAACTTCCTGCGCGCCCACGTCGACACGACGCAGTGGATCGTCGCGAACCCGGAAAATGCGAAGAAGTTGGTCAACGACGGCATTCAGCAGTTGACCGGCAAAGCCCTGAAGCAGTCGACGATCGACGACGCGTGGAAGCGGATCAGCGTGACGGAAGATCCGCTCCCCAACGCGATTCTCACCGCGAGCGACAACGCCTTCGCGCTGGGATTCCTCGGCGCGTCGAAGCCCGATCTCTCGAAGCTATTCGCGCTCGACCTTCTCAACCAGGTGTTGACGGAGAAGCGGCTACCATCGATCCAGGTTCCTTCACAATGATCGGAATGATGTCGAAGGCGGAGACCCAACGCCCGCGAACGACCGGCACAGCTTCGCCGCTGCTGTCGCTGCAAGGCGTATCGAAGCGGTTCAACACGTCGCGGCACGATACGACAGCGGTCGAGGCGGTATCGCTGGAGGTCAACGCCGGCGAGTTCGTCTGCGTTGTCGGGCCGTCGGGGTGCGGTAAGTCGACGCTGTTGAACATCGTCGCCGGGCTCGATCGTCTCGACGCCGGAGTCGCGATGTTCGATGGGCGGCCGATCCGCGGCGCCGGCGCCGATCGCGTCGTCGTGTTCCAGGACGCCGCGCTGTACCCGTGGCTCAACGTGCGGGCGAACGTCGAGTTCGGGCTGAAGATCAAGGGCGTACGCGGCAAGGAGCGCCGCATCGCGACAGACCGATATCTCGACCTCGTGAATCTGCGCGCGTTCGAGCGCGCGTTTGTGCACGAGCTGTCCGGCGGCATGAAGCAGCGGGTACAGCTCGCCCGGGCGCTCGCCGTCGAACCGCGGATGTTGCTGATGGATGAGCCGTTCGCCGCGCTCGACGCCCAGACGCGCGACGTCTTGCAGGAAGAGCTGCAAGAGATCTGGCTACGCACAGGCGCGACGATCCTCTTCGTCACACACAACGTCCGCGAAGCGGCGCTGCTCGCCGATCGGGTGATCGTCATGACGCCCGGCCCCGGCCGCATCAAGGCCGAGATCTCGGTGCCATTGCAGCGGCCGCGCGACATCGATACGCACGCTGTCGTTGACTTCGCGGCGGAGATCCGGCGGGAGCTCCAGCACGACGCCTATGCCAGCCGCGCGTCAGGTGAGGGCTATGTCATCTAAGTTCTTCACCGGCGCGAACTTCTGGCGCGCCGTTCGGCAGGTCGCCTTCTACGCATCGCTGCTCGCGATCTGGCAGCTGCTGTACAAGCTCGAGCTATGGTCGCCGTATCTCTTCCCGTCGCCGCATGACGTCTGGTCATCGCTGCGGTCGAATATCGAGAGCGGCCTGTTGTGGGATTCGACGAGGGCGAGCATCGGGCGGCTTGCCGTGGGCTTCGTACTCGCCTTCGTCATCGGCATGACCATGGGCATCGCCTGCGCGACCATGCGCTGGGTCGACGAAACCGTCGGCAGCGTCGTGGTGGGCATGCAGTCGTTGCCGAGCATCGCCTGGCTGCCGCTCGCCGTGCTCTGGTTCGGGCTCTCGCCGAAGGCGATCACCTTCGTCGTGCTCATGGGCTCGGTATGGGCGATCGCCATCTCGGCGCGCGACGGCGTACGCAACATCCCGATCCTGCAGCAGCGCGCCGCTCGTGTCTTCGGCGCGAGCCGACTACAGACGCTGCGTTACGTCACGTTGCCCGGCATGCTGCCGTCGATGGCGCAGGGGTTGAAGCTGGGGTGGTCGTTCTCGTGGCGCTCGTTGATGGCGGCGGAGCTTCTGTACAGCGCCGTCGGCCTCGGCCACCTGCTGCAGGTCGGCCGCGATCTCGCCGACATGCCGCTGGTGTTGGCCGTGATGGCCGTGATCGTGGCGATCGGCCTGGCGTTCGACCGCCTGCTCTTCGGCCCGCTCGAAGGTTGGGTGCGCCAGCGTTGGGGTCTCGCGCAGACGTAATCGGCTCATCCTCGACAGATTCAGCGTGCCCGCCGGCCGTTAGTTGTCTGAATGTCCCACCGATCCTGCCTACAACGCCCAAATCGACTATCGCAGTTTCTTCACAACATTCGCGTAAAGGGTTGACAGGCCGCGACTGCCGTCGTATGATCGCGCCAGATTTCCCGCCATATCTGCCGTTGACGAGTGTGTATCTGCGCTCCGTAGACTCGACTGTGCGCCGGAAGGCCGCGTGAGTTCGCCGGAGGCTATGAGGCGATGTGGCAAACAACTCCCGATTCCCGAGATTGATCACCGGCCCACGGCTGCTTCTCGCTTCTGTGGTGGCGGCGGTGGGACTGACCTTCGCTCTGCTGGCGACGGCTCCGTGGGCGTCGGGGGCGATTATTATTCACGGCATCGGCCTCGCCAAGGGCTGCAACAGCCCCATTGTCATCGGCCAGCTGTACACCTGCGACGTTCTCACTATTAACAACCTCGACACCGGTCCGGACACGCTGACGATTACATCGATCGTCGATGTCGTTCACGCCGGCGCCGGCGACCAGACATCGGGCAACCTACTGCCGGGGCTCTCCCTGACCTTCACGGGCGGCGCGTCCTGTGGCCCCGGCCAGCTGATCTGCACATTGCCGCCGGGCTCCAGCATCTCGACGAGCACGCCATACGGCTTCTACATCGCGCAATCGACGGACCCGAATCCGCTGACGGACACGATCCACCTGACTTGGCAGGACCTCTGCACGAGCCTCGCACCCAACTGCCCGATCGGCAACCAGGAAGCGACGGCCGGATCATCGGCTGTGCTCGTAACGGCGACGCCAACGTTTACCGCGACGTCGACGGTTACGCCGACATCGACAGCCACCGCCACGGCGACCCGCACGGCGACGCCGACGGCGACGAACACGCCAAGCCCAACATCGACCGCAGTTGGCCAGGGCAGCACGACGCCGATCACGACAGGCACGCCGCCGATCGTCATCAAGATTCCCGAAGGCAACGCCAACAACACGAACCAGAACGTGCCCGCGGCCAACCTCTGGCTGTGCATCGTCGGGCCGTGCGCCGGCCCCGGCGAGGGTAACCTGCTGGTCACCGAGCGCGCGTTCAACGTGCATACGGGTGACCAGAACAGCGACAGCATCGAGGACGGTCTTGGCGCCTACGAATTCACGATCGAATACGACAACTTCGTCATCCAAAGCGTGAATCCTTGCGACGTTGTCTTCTCGCCGGGTGGCCTCGGCGCCGCCCGCGGCAATGTGACGCAGCTCGTGAGCAGCATCGGCTGCGGCGTCAACCCGCCGCCGATTAACGGCCAGTGCACGAACTCACTGATCCTCGAGAACCTCATCCACTTTGGTTGCGTCACGCTCGGCCAGGTACCCGGCCCGACCGGTGACTTCGACCTGGCACGCCTGAACCTGATCCCGCACCCGGATCTCCGCAACGACGTGTTCCCGGGCAACGACAACGGCGTGCTCACGGTGCTCAAGGACAATGGCTGCGAGCTCGTTGATGTCTTCGGCCACGCCGTGACCGGCTCCGTCAACGGCGGCCTGACGCCGGTCTGCGGCGACCTCGCCGTCACGGTGCGCATCCTCGAAGGTGACTTGAATCTCGACTGCAGCGTCAACGTCACGGACGAGCAGCTGATCGCGTTCCGCTACGGTTCGTTCTTCGGCAGCGTGCTCTACAACAAGTGGTTCGACCTGGAGCCGGCGCTGCACGACCTCGACATCGACATCAAGGACCTGCAGAAGGTCTTCGGCCGCGACGGCTCGACCTGCCAGACCCCGATCCCCGCGCAGACGCCGATGCCGCCGCCGGTGCCGTTCGCGAACTGACGTCCGATAGTCAACCACGGATTACACAGATTTCACTGATTGGGGATCGCGGTTCCGCGATGACGATCGCCAAACGGCAGCTCGCGTGAGCCAGAGGGCGACGAAACGGGTACCGGCGTTGGCTCGCCGAACGAGCCAACGTGGTCACCCGAACTCCGCTTCACCAGCGCGCATCCTGATCTTCGATCCAGCCGAAGAGGTCGCGTAGCCGTATCCGTTCGCCGGCCTCCGTCGTGACACTGCCGGAGTAGCGCCCGAACATCTGGTGGACGTTCATGTACCGCTCGGCGTTGCCGCTCTCGGCGATGCGCTCGTACTCCGGCTCGAACGTTAGGTCGACGATGTCGGTCACGGCGGTGCGCACGCGCCACGGTTTCATCATTGCCGTGCGGTCGTAGGTGAACACGAGGTCTTCGTGGATCTTCGTGAGGCGGCCATCAACGCAGATGCCGTTTTCGTTCATGCCCGTGCCGTCGGTCCATTGGCCGCCGAGATTCAGCCCGATCGTTCGTCCGCCCTGCACGCCCGATGCGGCGCCCCAGTTCCAGACCGTGTGCTCGGGCCAGACGCCGCGGCCGTAGTCCAGACAGCCGTACGATGACTCGCTGAACTCGAAGCGCTCCTCGCCGAGCTGCAGCCAACCGCGGGCAGGCAGCGTGTTTTGTTTCGACGTGTACTGGAACTGCCGATCCGTCCAGGGGATCACGACGTTCAACGTTTCGTGACCCACCGGCCGCGCGACAACGATGTCCGCCTCAAGGCGCATGCCGCCGAAGTCTTCAGCGCTGGCGCGGATGCGCGTACCCGCGCCGTCGTCGGTGAGGGCGACGCGCAGGCGTGGATGATCGATGACGATGTCGCCGTGCACGCCCTCTGGCATGACGATCGTACCCGCCGGCCGGACGACGCTCTTGTCAATGTGACGATGCGTGGAACGTTCGAACGTATACACGCCGGCCGTCTGCGCGATGTCGATGTCGGCGATCGTCGCTGAGAAGAGGATCTCGTTGTTGTTGACCGCCCAGTAGTTCCACTTCTTCTTCCGCCCGAGACTCGCCGGCAGATTGCACACATGCAGCGGGCGGCGCGACCATCCGACTGCGGCGCGATTCAGTCGGCCATCCGGCCCGCACAGTTGCACGGGCACGGTGAGTTCCGGTTCTTCGTACGCGCTCGCCGTCGTGACCATGCGGCAATCATACTGTGGCCGCAACGCCTGCGGCAGTGCCGACCGCGAGTCGCGCACGATTGCCGTTCTCGTTACGCTGAGTGCGATCCGCTGCGATTCACCATCAACAGGAGCCGCGATCTTGGCGATTCATCGATCCACGGAACCGATCACGGCCGACGACGCCGCGCTTCAGCGCGCGCTCGCCGATGCGTTTCTGCCGGCGCTGCTACCGGCGCTGGCCCAGGCGACCGGCGATCTCTCGCTGCTGCGTGATGATCTGCGGCCGGTGGGCATGGCGCCGGGCGTCGAGCAGGGCGGCATGACGCCGGAGCAGCAGTCGGGAGCGCGCACACTCGCGCTCGACGCGCTGCGGACGCTGCGCGACGGCAAGGCGACGCCGCGCGAGCGGATTACGCGCGACGACGCGCGCACCATCGCAACGTGGATGACGGGCGCTGATGCGTCGGAGGATTACCTCTCGCTGCTGATCGAGGAGCTGGCGCCGTTGGGCGAGGATCCGCGGGCGCCGCAATGGCATGTGAACGACGCATCGCCGCCGATGACCGTCGCCGTCATCGGCGCCGGCATGTCGGGCATCCTCTCGGCCATCCGGCTGAAGCAGGCCGGCGTGCCGTTCGTCGTCATCGAGAAGAACGACGACGTCGGCGGCACCTGGTTCGAGAACACGTACCCGGGCGCGCGCGTCGACGTCTCGAACGCGTCCTATAGCTACTCGTTCGCGCAGAAGATCGACTGGCCGAAGCACTTCTCGCCGCAGCAGGTGCTGCTCGACTACTTCCGCGATTGCGTGACGGAGTACGGCGTGCGCGAGCAGATCCGCTTCGGCACCGAAGTGTTGTCCGCGACGTTCGACGACGGGCGCTGCATCTGGCAGCTACGGCTGCGCACGCCGGACGGCGGCGATGAGACGATCGAGGTGCAGGCGCTGATCAGCGCCGTCGGCCAGCTCAACCGCCCGAAGATGCCCGCGATCTCAGGCATCGATCGCTTCGCCGGGCCGTCGTTTCACTCGGCGCAGTGGGATCACGACGTCGATCTCGCGGGGAAGCGCGTCGCCGTCATCGGCACGGGCGCCAGCGCCGCGCAGTTCATCCCGGTCATCGCCAAAGATGTCGCTGAGTTGACCGTCTACCAGCGGACGCCGAACTGGTTCGTACCGGTGCCGCACTATCACGACGACGTGCCGGAGGGGCTGCTGTGGATGTTCCGCCACGTCCCCCACTACGCGCACTGGTATCGCTTCTGGCTCTTCTGGACGACGGGCGATGGGCTGCTGCCGGCGGCGCGCGTCGACGCGTCGTGGCCGCACCCCGAGCGCTCGGTCAGCGCCGAGAACGAGATGGTGCGCGTGCTGCTCACCGGCTACATCCAGTCGCAGTACGCCGGGCGGCCTGACCTGCTCGATAAGGTCGTGCCGTCGTACCCGCCGGCGTCGAAGCGCATCGTGCTTGACAACGGCGTCTGGGCGGAGACGCTGAAGCGCGACAACGTCCGTCTGATCACGGATCCGATTCGCGAAATCACCCCGAGCGGCGTCGTCACCGCCGACGGCGACGAGCGCGCGGCCGACGTGATCATCTACGGCACAGGCTTCCAGGCGTCGCGATTCCTGACACCGATGAAGGTCTACGGCCGCGGAGGCATCGAGCTATCCGAGCAGTGGGACGGCGACGCGCGCGCGTACATGGGCATCACCGTGCCGAACTTCCCCAACTTCTTCATGCTCTACGGCCCGAACACGAACATCGTCGTCAACGGCAGCATCATCTACTTCTCGGAGTGCGAGGTGCGGTACGTGCTCGGCTGCCTGCGGCTGCTCGTCGAAGACGGCCACCGCGCGCTCGACGTGCGCCGCGATGTGCACGACGCCTACAACGAGCGCATTGACGCCGGCAACAAGCAGATGGCGTGGGGCGTGTCGACGGTCAACAGCTGGTACAAGAACGACAACGGTCGCGTCTCACAGAACTGGCCCTTCGACCTGATCGAGTTCTGGCGCCAAACGCTGGCGCCGGATCCCGCGGACTACGTCTTTCTGTAGCTCCCCTGTCGAGAGCATTTTGCGCACTACGGTTCAGAGTCCCGCACGTGGCACGGCCGCCCCCGGCCGTGTCGAGCGGCGCAGCCGCACCGACCTGACGCCCGGCCCCTTCCCGATGCGGGCAGGGGAGGTGAGGTAGTCGCGCACGTGGCACGGCCGCCCTCGGCCGTGGCGGGCGCCCAGCCCCACCCCACCTAACCCCCGGCCCCTTCCCGGTGCGGGAAGGGGAGGAGCGACGGTGTCGCGACCGGCAGGCACGTATACTCAGCGATGCCTGCGACCGACTCCTGGGAGCAAGAAGCCCGCAACTGGGTGACATGGGCGCGCACGCCGGGCCACGACGTCTTCGACTACTACGCGCCGTCGTTCTTCGACGAGATCGTGCCGGCGGCGCGCGGGCTGACGCTTGAGATCGGCTGCGGCGAGGGGCGCGTCGCGCGAGCGCTGACGTCGCGCGCGCACCACGTCGTCGCGCTCGACTCATCGCCGACGCTCGCGCGGTTCGCCCGCGAGGCAGATGCGCAATCGGCGTATCTCGTCGGGGACGCGCCGGCGCTGCCGTTCGCGGACGCGACGTTCGAGACGGTGATCGCGTACAACTCGCTGCAGACGATGACGATGCTCGAGGACAAGGAGCGCACGGTGCGCGAGGCGGCGCGCGTTCTGCGGCCGTCGGGTCATTTTTGCTTCTGCGTCGCGCATCCGATGACCGACATCGGGCGCCTGAAGACAACAGCCGCGGACGGAGATCTGATCATCAGCGGGTCGTACTTCGAGCACGAATCCGTGAACGAGACCGTCACGAAGGACGGGCTACAGATGACGTTTCACGGCTGGACGTACACCCTCGCGGACTACACGCGCGCACTCGAAGACGCAGGCTTCGTCATCGAGCGCATGCGCGAACCGATCCCGTCGGCCGATCAGGCGGCCGCGCGACCGAGCCTCGAACGCTGGCGCCGCGTGCCGCTGTTTCTGTTTGTAAGAGCGGTGCTGGTCGCGCCGTAGGTCACGACACGAATCAGAACGGATGTTTCACGTGAAACATCCGCCGTATTCGCCCTCGTCCCATCTGGCCGGCGAGGCGCATGTGTGCCGCAGCGCCGCAGCGCCGCGTCTGGCCTACTTCGCGCGCATGCGGTTGTTCTTGGCGTTGTGCTCGACCTCGGCGAGGCCGAGAGCCTCCATAACGGGCGGGACGTAGTTGGCGAAGCGGCCGCGCAGCCCCTTCTTGAGGCCGTACCAGCCCTTCACGGGGTTCTTTTCGGAGCGGGCCCACGCCTCGACGGTGCCGTCGGCGGCGGGCTTCTGCTCGTCGGCGCTGCCGAGCGGCATCCAGTCGCCGTGCTTCTTTAACATCGCCTGCAGGTCATCGAGGCAGCGCAACTGATACCGCAGCTCCGTCTTCCCCACCTGCACGACGATCGCCGGCGGCTCCAGCGTGTCATCGCGAAACGCCTGATATTCGGATCCCCCGCTGGGCGTCGTGAGCGTCCAGGGGTTGTCTCTGGTACCGGCGGGTTTGTTGGGCATGCTTTTCTCCGTGAGGGTGTTCGCGTCCCGTGTCGGATGGCGAATTCTAGCAGCGGCTGCACTGCTCCGCGACCGGGTGGCTGTTTCCGAGCAGTCCGCTGGTTTGGGTATCAGACAGGCCTTCGCGTCGATCGCCCGGCGCGGCTCGACTGGCTCTCCGGGTCGCGGCTCGAAC
>JBBQVO010000132.1:0-9508 GCA_038211505.1 Dehalococcoidia bacterium
CGAGCAGCGCCTGGTCGCCCTCGCCGTCCTGCATGACGACGTAGAAGGAGCCCTCAAAGTAGACGGTGATGAAGATGAGGCCGCGCGCGTACGTCTTGCTCGCCACGAGCGTGACGCCGCGCATCGCCTCCGACACCGCCGCCTTCCGATTCCCGGGCGCCGTATACGGGCTCGTCGTCGCCGGCGCCCAACTGCCGCGTATCGTTGGGCCAGCCTTCGCGAAAGAGCTGACGTTCACGGGCCGCGTCGTCCGCGCCGAAGAGGCGCTGCGCATCGGCCTCGTCAACAGCGTCGTGCCCGCGGCCGATGTCGAGCGCACCGCCATCGAGATGGCGCGCGCCATCGCCGCCAACATGCCGCAGGCGCTCATCGCGACGAAGGAAACGATCGACCGCGCGACGCAAGTCGATGACGGCCTCGAACGCGAAGCATCATGGAACAAGCAGCTCCGCACATCCCCCGAACACCACGCGCGGTTCAAATCGGCGGCCGATCGCGTGGCTAAGCGCTGACGCGAGGGGAACCACGGATTTCGCGGATCTCACGGATGGGGTGTGCTGGCCAAGACGAGGCGTGCTCTTGAGGACGTAGGGACGTAGCTTTAGCTCCGTCCGTGTTTGGGATGAGGTAGTGCCGCGTTGGCGCAGCAGACATCGCGGCCACAACGGACGGACCTGAAGGTACGTCCCTACGTTCTCAATCAACGAGCGCTCGCCGCGACAACCCTACGCTCACCACCAGCGCCATCGACCAATCGCAAATCACCATCGACCAATCACCAGTTTCCAGTTTCCAGTTTCGCCCCGACTCGCCTCCCCCAGCCGGATCGCGCACAATGATCCGACAAGACGAAACGGCGCGAGACACGACCATGACATCACAAGTCCCCTGGGCGGCCGGCGGATCGGGCGATACTTCGCGACGCGAAGGCGCGTACGATTGGGAGCACGCGCTCTCGTTGCGCGGCATCGCATCGGCGTGGTCGCCGTGGAATCAGACGGAGCTGCCGGCGCCGTCCGTCGAGCCGATTCTGCTTACCGGCGGCATCCCCGATCCCGACTCGCTGCCGATCGATGATCTGATCGCCTGCAATGAGGCGGTGCTGCGCCGCGAGGGCACGTTCGCGCTGCAGTACGGCGGGCCGCAGGGCTACCCCGGCCTGCGCGACTGGCTGGCGAAGGACATCAACCGCCGCGAGGGCATCGATCTCGGCGAGCAGCATTTCGTGCTGACCTGCGGCTCGGCCGGCGCACTCGAGAACACCTGCGAGACGTTTCTCGATCCGGGCGACGTCGTCATCCTCGAACAGCCGTGCTTCCCCGGCAGCACACGCATCGCCCGATCGTGCCTGCCGCAAATCGAGGGTGTGCCAATCGACGCCGACGGCATCGATGTCGCCGCGCTCGACGCGCTGACGTCGCGCCTCGCCGCCGACGGCAAGAAAGTGAAGCTCCTCTACACGATCCCCAACTTCCAGAACCCCGCCGCCGGAACGATGACGCTCGATCGCCGTCGCGCCGTCGTCGAGATCTGCCGCAAGCACGACATCCTGATCGTCCAGGACGACGCCTACGGCGCGATCTCCTTCGATACGGAGCCGCTGCCGTCGCTCTTCACGATCGCCGGCGGCACGGGCGCCGTTGTGCTCGGCACGTTCAGCAAGACGCTGGCGACGGGGCTGCGCGTCGGCTGGATCATGGGCGAGCAGGCGGTCGTTGATGCGATCACCCGCATGCGGTTCGACATGGGCGTCTCGCCGTGGACCTCGCGCGTTATCGCCGAGTTCTGCGAATCCGGCCGCTACGACGCGCACGTGCCGGCGATGATCGAGATCTACGGTCGCAAGCGCGACGCCATGCTCGCGGCGATGGACGAGCGCTGCTCGAAGTTCGCGCGCTGGTCGGCGCCGCGCGGAGGCTTCTTCCTCTGGCTCGAGCTCGCCGACGGCATCGACACGGCGAAGCTGCGGCTGACGGCGAATGACGAAGCTGTCGGCTACGTCGGCGGCGAAGCCTTCTTCGCCGACGGCAGCGGCGCCAACTACGTCCGCCTCTGCTACAGCAACGTCGCCGAGCGCGACATCCCCGAAGCGATCATGCGCTTCGGCCGCGCCCTCGAACGCGCCTCCGCCTGATGCTGACGCGACGATCCACGAAGAGCACGAACGCGATCGTGGGACCTACGAACGTACCTTCGCCGCCCACGATCACCGACGCTACTCGAGAGCGTAGGGACGTACCTTCAGGTGCGTCCGGCTCGGCCGGAGATCAACGGTCGTTGTCGCGGCGGATGAGGCACCCGACGCGGACGGAGCTAAAGCTTCGTCCCTACGTTTTCACGACGGCCTTCCGCGTTGGCTCGACCCTCGGCATCGCTCTCGCAGTGATGCTCGCCGCGTGCGGCGGCGGCAGCCCGCCGAAGGCGACACCCGCGCCGCCGACGGTGACATCCGCCGACGCGGAGGCGCGGCTGCGGCAGATCGTTCTGCGGAGCGACGACGTCGGCGCCGAGTACACGACGAGCGCGGCGCGGCTGCTGACGAATGATGATGCGGCGCAGGCGCGGCCCGACACCGAGAACGCGCGCAAGCAGTACGCCGACTGGGGGCAGGCGCTGCAGTACAACGTGCAGTACGCCGCGCCGGTAAATGCCCAACTCGTCTTCAACGGCAAGGTCGCCCGCGTCATGAACACGGCAACGATCTTCCAGACGATCGATGGCGCGACCGCCGCGCTCGCCTACATCCGCGGACTGTCGCCGGCGCTTGTCGCCAACTTTCTCGTCAACGAGAGCGCCGGCACGAAGATCACGGACACCCAGGTCGTGAAGGACATCGGCTTCGACCCGAAGGGCGACGACTCGTTCGCCTGGCGGCTCAGCGGCAAAGCGACCTTCGCCGGCGGCTTCACCGTCAACTTCGTCGCCGATACGGTCTGGGTGCGCGCCGGCCGCGTCAGCGGCAACGTCACCGCCGTCGCCCTCGGCGAAGCCCCGCAGCGCGATCTGCTGACGCGCCTCGTCGATACGTTCGTCGCGCGCGCGCGCGCCAAGGGCTGACGCGATGCTCGACGAACAAACGATCAGGCATGGCGCGGCGGCGCATTGAGAACTCCAGCGGCACAAGGCAACCTGGATGAAAGCGCGGAGAAGTCCGGTGCGTCGGACTTCTCGTTGACGACCTCACCGCATGGTCACTGCCTCATGCGCGCAAGCAGCTCATCCAGCCGCTCGTTGCCTTCGTGAACGCCGCCTTCCATGCCGGATTCCATCGCGGCGTCGCGATCTTCCACCGACTGATAGACCTCATTCGAGCGGACGATCGTCTTGTCGCCGCGCTGCTCGAACGTAACAGTGCCGAGCTCCACGTGGCCGGGCATGCCTTCGAATTCAAACGTTTGCACGATGCCATCCTCTAACGAGGGCGTGCCGTGGAAGACGCCGTGAAATCCGTACTCCGCGCCATCGGTGTCGCGGTGGATGTACCGCCAGCGCCCGCCGTCTCGCACGTCGTACTCGTCGACAATCATCGTCAGGCGGCGCGGGCCGAGCCACTGCTTGAGCAGTTCCGTTTCTGTGTAGGCGCGGAAGAGCAGCTCGCGCGGCGCGGCGAACTCTCGCGACATGATGATCTGCGGGATGCCCGGTTCTGCGATGATCTCCGCCTTGGACATTGTCATTGCCTTTCCCATGGTGCTCCGTTCCTTTCCGCTGAATACCCGCGATGCCCCTTAGCCCGCGGGATCGTCCTGTAAGTTCGCGAGCAGCGAGTCGAGCCGCTCGAAGCTTTCATCCCAATACTCGCGGTAGCGCACCAACCACGCCGTTGCCTCGCGTAGCGGCTGCGCCTCGAGATGACTGAGACGCGCCGTCGCGCGGCGGCTGCGCGAGATCAACCCCGCCTGCTCGAGCACCTTGAGGTGCCGTGAGATCGCCGGCTGCGACATCGCGAACGGGGCGGACAGCTCGTTGACGTTGGCCTCGCCATCCATCAGCCGCGCGAGAATCGCCCGCCGCGTCGGGTCGGCGAGAGCGCTGAAGACGGGAGTGAGTTGGTCGGTCGGCATGTATAACCGTATCTTTCTATAAGCTATTAGTTATATATACCCTGCTACACGTCGGCGTGTCAAGGGCTAATTTTCGTGCCCTTCCCTGCGATGGCGTTTCCGGCGACGTCGTTTCGTAGGGGCGGCCCGATGGAGCGGCACCGCGTTGGGTGGCGGCGCAGGTGCTGATTTGCCTCAACAACGCCGTACGAGAACGGGCGGCCACATCGGGCCGCCCCTACATCGCAGTTGCGCCGTGAGCGGAATGACTTGACGTGGCCGACCAGGGCGCGGAGAGCGGTGCCGATACATCAGCGTTCGCCGCACGCGTGAGATTTTGGCACGCAGTGACCGTGTCAGGTCGGCGGGTTAGCGGGGGCGGCGGCGGCGGTCGAAGCGGTCGACGAGGACGGGCTCTTTGTCGCCGTAATGGACGGCGAAGGTGAAGAACCAGCCGGCGACGCCGAGCATGATCGCCGCCAGGAAGAAGATCCAGCGCCACCACTGGGTGCCGGGCGGGTTGTTACCGGCGCTCGGCAGACCGTTGGCGCGGCCCGCTTGCGACGGATCGACGCCGCCACCCGCGGACTGCGGCGGCTTCCCCTTGTTCGAATCATCGACGACGGTGATGCGCGGCGTCGACGTCGCGACCGCCGTGCTGCTCGCGACGGGCGTCGCGCTGCTCGCGGCGGGTGTCGGCGTCAGCGTGGGCGTGCTCGTCGCCGGAGTGCCGGTGGCGACTGGCGTCGTTGTCGTCGTCGTATCGGGCGTTTCGGTGGCGGGCGGCGTACCGGTTGTCGTCGGCGCCGGTGTGTCCGTTGCCACGGGCGTCCCCGTCGTCGTCGGCTGCGGCGTATTCGTCGGCAGGCTCGTCGGCGTTGTCGTGGATGTCGGCACGGCTTGTCCGACGGCCAGCACGGCGGCGGATCCGGAGGGTGTGCTCGCCACCTGCGTCGCATCGGTGAACGCCTTCAGCGACCAGGCGATGTTGGCGTTGCCGACGGCGATCGCCTGGAACTGCACCGTCGCGATCGTGCCGTTGCCGCTGGCGACGCCGGATGTCAGCGCGTAGTGATAGTTGATCGTCCCGGCTGCGGCGTCGTTCTGCAGCACCGAACCGGTCGCGGTCGTGCCGGGAAACGCGCCGGGCAGGATCTGCACGCCGCCGGCGCCGCTGTCCGCATCGACGACCTGCACGACGACCGGGTTGTACGTAACCGCGAGCTGCACTTCGTGGATGTTCGCGCCGCCGCTGACATCGAGCGTGATCGAGATGCTGTCGCCATTGTTGATCGATGAGTTGCCGGGGCTCATCGAGAGCGAGCCGACGGGCGCGGCGCTGGCCGTTCGCGCGCCGCCGCCAATGATTGCGGCGCAGAGCAGCGCCACAGCTCCCGCGATGGAGAGCCGCGCGAAGACGGGTGCGCGACGAAGATGCGATCCTTGCATATCGCTCCTCCCGTCCGTATCGAACATCGCAACGTGCGGCGGCAAGGTGCTGGCACCCAGCCCGCGCGCATCGAGGGTCTGCGCACGCATGAATAGGGGTTTGCACCCCGGTCGGGCGCGGGGAGACGTGTAGTATCATCTCCCCGAATCCCGCCTCGCCCGCGGCCTGCGCAACCCGGCACCGCCGACGGAGATGCCGCTTGAGCACGAACCCCCTCTCGACCACGAGCACGCCAGCGACGCGCCTCGCTACAAGCGAGCGGGCGTCGGGCGCATCGTCGCGGGTCGTTGCGCTCAGCCGCTGGATCGCCGCCGAACGCGTCGACATCGCGATCGTCACCTGCATCACGCTCGTCGCGGCGGTCCTGCGCTTCTGGCATCTCGGCACGGTGCCGCTCGGCCTGCATGGCGACGAAGCGTGGACGGGCATCGACGCGCGGCGAATCCTCGACGAAGGCTGGATCGGCGTCTACGTCCAGAGCGCGCTGGGGCAGCCAACCGGCCCGCTGTACTTCACAGCGCTGCTCTTCAAGTTCTTCCCCGACACGACGACCACGCTGCGCGTCTCGATGGCGATCTTTGGCGTGGCGACGATCCCGCTGGCGTATCTCGCCTTCGCGACGATGTTCAATCGCACGGCGGCCGCCATCGGCGCATCGCTGCTGGCGCTGATGATGTGGCACCTGCACCTGAGCCGGACGGGCTTCATGGTGATCGCCTGGCCGTTCGCTGAGATGCTCGTGCTGTGGCTGCTGTTCCTGGCGATGCGGCGTCGCAGCGTCTGGCTGTTCGTGGCGGCGGGCGCGGCGCACGGCCTCGGCTTCTATACCTATAACGTCTATACGGCGTTCGCCTTCGTGCCGTTCGTCGCGCTGATCTGGATGTTCTTCGCCGAGCCGGGGCGCGCGCGCAAGGTGCAGGTCCTGCGGTTCGCCGCCGTGTTCGCCTTCGTGACATTGCTCGTCGCAATGCCGCTGATCCGTTACGTCACGGACAATCTCGACCAGTATCGCGAGCACCAGCAGGTGGTGGGCCTCACCGACTCGGTGGAGTGGAAGCGGGCCGATGCCAGCGATCGCCTCCACATCTTGTGGGATCGTGGGCGCGAGTGGGAGCGCGGCCTGATCTACGGCAACCGCCCGGATCTCGGCGATGGGCTGGCGACACAGGATCACCCGGTCGTCAGCCCCGTCGTGCTGCTGCTGGCATGCGGCGGCATCGGCATGGCGCTTTCCCGCGTGAACAAGCCAGAGTATGCAATCCTGATCGCCGGCGTGCTGTTCTTACCGTCGGGCGCGCTGCTGACGATCGGCGACGGGCTCTTCCGGCGCACGCTCGGCCTCGCGCCGTTCGTCGCGATCCTCGCGGCGCTGCCGCTAGCCTGGTTGTGGCAGCGCGCGTCGAAGTTGCAACCGCGCGCGCGTTACGCCATCTTTGCGGCGGTCCTGCTGGTGCCGATCTACACCGGCGCGCGCACCACGTATCAGTACTTCGGTCCGGTGCAGGACACGGAGGACGTGAAGTACGTCTACCCGTATCAATTTGATGCGGCGTCGCGGTACATGAACGATCTCCCTCACGGCACGTATGTCTACCTCTACTCCGACCGTTGGAGCTTCGATTACGAGACGCGTCGCTTCCTGGCGCCGAACGCCAAGGGCGAGGACCGATCGTTCGAGTTCCGCGAGCTGCCGGCGGGTGGGAGCGCCGCGCCACTGAACCCCGTGATCGGCCGCGCGAAGCCCGTAGTCTTCGTCTTCCTCGGTCCGTACCTCGACGGGATCGATGAGGTGATGAAGCGGTATCCGGGTGGCGCCGTCACCGAATCGACGCGCGATGGCGAGACGCTGTTCCGCGCATACGCGGTGCAGTGAGCACGATCGTCAGCGTCGGCCGCGAGATCTGTGGCGACTTCGATGCCGCGTTACGCCGCGAGTGGCTCGTGACGAACGGCCTCGGCGGCTACGCCTCGGGCACGCTCGCCGGCGTCAACACGCGCGGCTATCACGGGCTGCTGGTCGCCGCGCTCGACCCGCGCACGGTGCTAGTTGCCGCCGCCGTCGAACACGCGACGTACGACGGCAATCGCTACGCACTTTCGTCGCACGAATACGCGGATGGCACGATCGACGGGCGCGGTTACGAGCATCTGGGGTCGTTCTCGCTCGACGGCATGCTGCCGGTGTGGACGTTCGCGCTGGCGGACGCGCTGCTCGAACGCCGCATCTGGATGCCGCACGGCGCGAACACGACGTACGTCATGTACCGTCTGCGCCGCGTGACGGTGGCGAGCGTCGATCTCGAGATTACGCCGCTGATCACCTGCCGCGACTTTCACACGCTGGCGCGCGCCGGCGCGGCGCCGCGCATCGAAACTCTGCCGAAGCTTCCGAACGTGCGCGCGATCTTCGGCGAGCAGCAGATCCGCATGCTCGCGAGCGGCGGCATCTTCGATGAGCGCGGCGAGTGGTACTGGAACTTCCTTCACCGTGAAGAGCGGGCGCGCGGCCTCGGCGACATCGCTGATCTCTACGCGCCGGGCACGTTCCGTGCGACGCTCCGCCTCGGCGACACGCTGACGATCGCCTACAGCTGCGAAGACGGCGCGATCGATCTCGACGGCGATCGCATGCTGGCGACCGCGCAGTCGCGGCAGCGCGAGCTGCTCGAGCGGGCCGATGCTGTCGATGCGGATCCGGTCGTGCAACAGCTGACGCTCGCGGCCGATCAGTTCGTCGTCGAGCGCGCGCCCACGGCGGCTGGCTCCGTGCCTGGCACGACGATCATCGCCGGCTATCAATGGTTCAACGATTGGGGGCGCGACACGATGATCGCGCTACCGGGCCTCACGCTGGCGACGGGCCGGCCCGCGGACGCGGCATCGATCCTCCCCGGCTTCGCGCCGTTCGTGCGCGACGGCTTGCTGCCGAACAATTTCCCGGATGCGGCCGGCGTCATCCCCGGCTACAACACCGTCGACGCGTCGCTCTGGTACGTCCTCGCGATTCAGTCGTATGTCGACGCGAGCGGCGACGGGGCGCTCGCCCGCGAACTCCTGCCCATCGTGCGCCAGATCATCGATGCGCACATCGCCGGCACACGCTACGGCATCGGCGTCGATGCGGCGGACGGGCTGTTGCGGGCGGGTGAGCCGGGTGTGCAGCTGACGTGGATGGATGCGAAGGTCGGCGACTGGGTGGTGACGCCGCGGATCGGCAAGCCGGTCGAGATCAACGCGCTCTGGTACAACGCGCTCTGCATCGCGGCGCGGCTGACAGCGCCCGACGATGCGAAGACGGCCGCGCACTACGATGCGCTCGCCGATCGTGCGCGCGCGTCGTTCGTCCGACGCTTCGTGCGCGACGACGGCCGTGGCCTCGCCGACGTCGTCGACGGCCCAGACGTCGCCGGCGATGATCTCTCGATCCGTCCCAATCAGATCTTCGCCGTATCGCTGCCGCATCCGCTGCTCGACGGCGATCAGGCGAAGGACGTCGTGGACACCGTCGCGCGCGAACTGCTGACGACGATCGGCCTCCGATCGCTGAGCCGCGACGATCCGTCGTATCGCGGCGCATACGGTGGCGATCCACTGTCGCGCGACGGCGCGTATCACCAGGGCACTGTCTGGCCGTGGCTGCTCGGGCCGTTCGCCGAAGCGCATCATCGCGTCTACGGCGACGCGGCGGTCGCGCTCGCCTTCCTGCGCCCGCTCGCTCATCACCTCGCCGACGCCGGCCTCGGCACCATCTCCGAGATCGCCGACGGCGATCCGCCGCACACCCCCCGCGGCTGCATCGCCCAAGCGTGGAGCGTCGCGGAGACGCTGCGCGTCTGGCGGAAGCTCGTGTCCGCCGACTCCGAAACGCCGTCTGAGAACGTAGGGACGCAGCTTTAGCTCCGTCCGTGTTTGGGGTGAGATAGTTACTCGTTGGCGAAGCAGACGTGGCGGCCGAGCCCGGACGGACCTGAAGGTACGTCCCTACTTTCTCGATTGGAGCGTCTGATCACCGCCA
>JBBQVO010000133.1:0-9506 GCA_038211505.1 Dehalococcoidia bacterium
TCGATGCTGGAGAAGCGATCCTGCGTCCAGAACTCGACGAGCGCCTCAATCTCCTCGTCGGAGACGTAGACGCCCTGCAGGCGTTTCGGCTTCGCGGCGTCTGGAGCCATGTAGAGCATGTCGCCGCGGCCGAGCAACTTCTCAGCGCCGGCCATATCGAGGATCGTGCGTGAGTCCACCTGCGAGCTCACGGCGAAGGCGATCCGAGTCGGGAAGTTCGCCTTGATCAGGCCGGTGATGACATCGACGGACGGCCGCTGCGTCGCGACGACGAGATGAATGCCGGTCGCGCGCGCCAGCTGCGCGAGCCGGCAGATCTGGCGCTCGACCTCGAACGGCGCGGCCATCATCAGGTCCGCCAGCTCGTCGATGATGACGACCCAGTACGGCAGCTGCTCCGTCGCGCGCGGGCTGCGGTTGTAGCCGTCGAGGTTGCGCACGGCGATCGCGGCGAACTTGCGGTAGCGCGACTCCATCTCGTGGATGACGGCCTGCAGCGTGCCGACGACCTTATCCATCTCGACGACGATGTTCGAGAACGCGAGGTGCGGGATCGCGCCGAACGCCGAGAGCTCGACGCGCTTCGGGTCGATCATCACGAATCGAAGCTCGGCCGGCGACGCATGCATTAGCAAGCACGAGATGAGCGAGTTGATGCAGACGGACTTGCCGGCGCCCGTCGAGCCGGCGATCAGGAGATGCGGCATCTTCGACAGATCGGCGACGACCGCCTCGCCGGATACGCTCTGCCCGAGCGCGAGCGTCAGCTTCGTCTTGCCGGCGGCGCGCTGGAACGTGTTGCTCTGGACGACGCTACGCAGCGTGACGAGCGACTTGCTGAGGTTCGGCACTTCGATGCCGAGCACCGGCTTGCCGGGCACGGGCGCTTCGATGCGAATCGAAGGCGCCGCGAGCGCGAGCGCGAGATCGTTAGCGAGCGACGTGATCTGCTGGACGCGCACCCGCGTCCGCGAGATCTCCTCGGTTCGCGTCTTCTGGATGCCGTCTTTGTTGATGATCGGCTTGTTGTCCTGATCGCGCTCGACGACGGTGCGCGTCTTGATCTCCCAGCCGGGCTCGATGCCGAACTGGGTCACGGTCGGGCCTTCGTTGACCTGCACCACTTTGGCATCGACGCCGAAGCTCGCGAGCGTCTCTTCGATCAACTGCGCGCGCACGACGTTGTCGGCGGTGCCGGTGTCGGGCGGCGGCTTGTCGACGAGCACATCCATCGACGGCAATCGCCAGCCATCGCGCGATCGCCGGTTGCCGCTCGCGTCGGTCGTGACTGTCGGCTCGTCCTCGTCGGCGTCGTCTTCCATCTCCGGGAAGAGCGTGGACTGCACCGGCTCCGGCGCCGGAGCTTCCTCCTCCTCATCAACGTCGGCGACGGCGCCGGACGTGCGCGCCCACATGACGGAGTCGATCGGCACGTGCACGGAGCCCTTCGGGGCCGGATGCGTCGGAAAGATGAAGTCGAAGGCGCGGCGGGCGTTGCGCGCGGTCTTGTGCGGGATCTGCCACGACCAGACCTGGCGCGCGACATCGGGCGAGTTCTGGACGCCGGCGGCCGCCATCTCGGGAAAGGCAAGCGCGAAGGCGGTGATACCGAGCGCGAGCCAGACGAGAATGCCGATCGGGTTGCTGGCGAAGCGCTGGCCGAGATCGCCGCCCGCGCTGTGCTCGCCGAGCGACACATCGCCCAGATGCAGGCCCGGACTGAAGAACCCGAACAAGCCGATGACGAACAGCGCCGCGAGCAGGGCGATCGTCGCCGGCTTCCAGTGCTCCCACATGCGCTCTTGCTCGTCGCGAATGACGAGCCAGCCGGTGAAGAGCAGAAGCGCGATCCAGCCGAAGATCATTACGCCGAAGGTCTCGACGAAGCGGTTACGCGCATCGGCGAGCCCAGACGTGAACGGCACGAGCCACGGCACGGCGAGGATCGCGAGGACGATGAACCCGATGCCGATGCTCTCGCGCCGGATAAGGAGATCGTGCAGTGTCGACCACGCGGACTGGCCGCCGCGACGCCGTCCGACGGCTTTTACGGGCGTACGGCCGCTCTTCGGCTTCGTTACCGGCTTCGCTCGCGTCCTTGCGGCCACCGCCTACACCTCCACCCGCACCGGCAGAATCATCGGCCGGCGACGCGTCTCATCGTACAGAAACTTGGCGACCGACTCCTTCACCTCGGTGTGCACGGCGCCCCAGTCGAGCTTGTGATCGGCGCTCTCGAGCGACTTGGCGACGTGATCGCGGGTGCGCTCCATCAGCTCCTCGCGCTCGTCCATGTCGACGAAGCCGCGCGAAACGACGTCCGGCCGGCCGGCGATGCGGCTCGTGTTCTTGTCCATAGCAAGAATGACGACGACCATGCCGTCCGAAGCGAGATGCTTGCGATCGCGGAGAACGACGTGGTCGATATCGCCGACACCGATGCCATCGACGTAGACGTAGTCGGCCTCGACGCGCTCGCCGAACTGCGCGTTGCCATCGGCGCCGATCTCGAGCACGTCGCCGTCGGTCATGATGAACGTGTCGGTGCCCTGATCGAGCGACTCCGCGACCTGAGCATGCAAGACCATGTGACGGTACTCGCCGTGCACCGGCACGAAGTACCGCGGCTTCACGAGCGCGTGGACGATCTTCAGCTCTTCCTGCGCCGCGTGCCCGCGGACGTGCACGTCGGCGATGCGGTTGTAGAGCACCTTGGCGCCGAGCTTGAAGAGATTGTCGACCGTGCGATGCACCAACGCTTCGTTGCCCGGCACGGCGGACGCTGACAGGATGACCGTGTCACCCTCGACGATCTTGACGTGCTGGTGATCCTGATTGGCCATGCGGGTGAGCGCGGACGTCGGCTCGCCCTGGCTGCCGGTCGTGATGATGACGAGCTGCTCGTGTGGAACGTTCGGCAACTCGCGGACGCTGACAAGCATGCCTTCGGGCGCGCGCAGGTAGCCGCGCTCGATCGCCATGTTGACGTTGTCGATCATGCTGCGGCCGGTGATGAAGACGCGCCGGCCACACTCTTCGGCGGCGTCGAAGACGAGCTGCACGCGGGCGATCAGTGATGCGAACGTGGTGACGATGACGCGGCCTTCAGACTTCGCCATGATCTGGAAGATTGCGGCGCCGACGATCTGCTCGGACGGCGTGTATCCGGGAACTTCTGCGTAGGTTGAGTCGGCACAGAGCAGCAGCACGCCTTCGTCGCCGAGCTGCGCGAGGCGCGAGAGGTCGGTCGATTGGCCCATGACGGGCGTGTGGTCGAGCTTGAAGTCACCGGTGTGGATGCAGACGCCGACAGGCGTTCGAATCGCGTAGCCGACGGAGTCGGGGATGCTGTGCGCGACCTGGAACGGCTCCATCGTGAACGGCCCCTCGGTCACGGAGTCGCCGGGACGGATCTCGCGCAGGTCGGTCGTACCGAGGAGGCGCGCTTCCTTCAGCTTCACGCTGATGAGGCCATGCGCGAGCGGCGTTGCGTAGACCGGTACGTTAAGTTGGCGCAGGATGTACGGCAAGGCCCCGGTGTGATCCTCGTGTCCGTGTGTGATGAAGATCGCGAGCAGGCGCTTGTGGTTCTCGATGAGATAGCTGAGGTTCGGGATGACGAGGTCGACGCCGAGCATGTCCTCGGTCGGGAACATGAGTCCGCAGTCGACGGCGATCACATCATCGCCGTACTCGAACAGCATCATGTTCTTGCCGATTTCGCCTAGCCCGCCGAGCGGGATGACGCGGAGTGGAGTATCGGTCATAGCTTCCTTTACAAGAGCCGCATCTGTTGCGACTCGGTTTCGGTTGATGCAGAACCGGCGCGAGCCGCCGAGTCCTCAATTCCTTGTTGCGCCGCGACTGGTCGCGTCGCCGGCGTGCCATTTCGCAAATGCGCAGGCACGGGCACCGGCGGCTGCGTCGCCGCTTCTACAGTATCGCCGGAGAGCGTCTTCGCGAGAAATGCGGGGAGTCGCTGAAAATCGGCCTCAATCACGGCGCGCAGGCTGCCCTGATGGAGCGCGGCGGCCGGGTGATACATCGGGACGACGATGAGATCGCCCTTGCGGCGCGGCTGGCCGTGGATGCGGCTGACGGATTCGCCCGGAAAGTAGCGTTGCATCGAGTGGCGGCCGAGCGTGACGATGACTTTCGGCTCGATGATGGCGATCTGGGCGTCGAGGTACTTGCCGCAGGCGGCGATCTCGTCGGGCTGCGGGTCGCGGTTCTGCGGGGGGCGGCACTTCACGACGTTGGCGATGAAGACGGTCTTGCGGTCGAGGCCGATCGACCGGAGCAGGTCGTCGAGGAACTTGCCGGAGGCGCCAACGAAGGGGCGTCCCTGCTGATCCTCGTAGAAGCCCGGGCCCTCGCCGATGAACATGATGCCGGCGTCCGGGCTGCCCTCGCCGGGCACGCTGTGCGTCCGCCCGGCGCAGAGTCCGCAGTCGCGGCAACCTGCCACCTGACGGGCGATCGTCGCAAGTTCGCGGCGCTTCTCGACGACGGCGGCGGCTTCCGTGCTCATGTGCTCTCCATCTTTAGGGTGCGAGCTCAGGTTCGGGAGTTCGGCGGGCGGCTTGCAGGGCGCGCGCGCTGGAGTAAACCGTCTGGATGCCGAGCGCGAGGGCGGTCAGTCCGTAGATGCGCTTGAGCACGTCGCCGTCAAGCCGGTTGGCGAGCAGCGAGGCGGCGAACGCGGCGACAACCGCGGGCGGGATGACGAGGCGGGCGATGCCGAGATCGATGGTGTCCTGCCGCAGATTCGTCAGCGTGCCGAAGAAGCCGCTGAAGAGGATGACTACGAGCGAGACCCCCTGCGCTACCTTCTGGGCATCGCCGCCGGTCGTGCCGGCGAGGCCGAAGATGACGATGGCAGGAACGAAGATGGCGCCACCGCCGACGCCAAGCACGCCGGCGAGCACGCCGCCCGCGAACCCGACGATGAGTTCGATCGAGAGTCCGGTAAGGCCATGCTGCGGCGTGCCGGCCGAGACCTGCCAAACGAGTTGGCGGAAGGCGACGAAGAGCAAGAAGACGCCAAAGAGCATCCGCAGCTGTAGCGCAGGCACGCGAACCATCGCGCGCGCCCCGACGTACACGCCGGCGATGGCGCCGGGGGAGAGCGCGAGCACGAGCCGCCAGTCGATGTTGCCGGCCTGCCAGTAGCCGACGATGCCGGCGACGGCGACAAACATGATGATCGCGAGCGATGTGCCGTGGGCGCGATGCTGTGAGAGGCCGAGCTGGCCGGTGAGCAGGGGCACCATGACGGCGCCGCCGCCGACGCCGGTGAGGCCACTGAAGCTGCCACCGGCAGCGCCTGTGAGGAATGCGCGGAGAGGTCGAGACCTGGGCGGTTTCGTAGTCGCCACCTTTTGGCGGATGATATCACAGGAGGGGCGCCGGTGACCATGTATGATCCGTGTGTACAAGCGGGTGATCAGAAAACATAGATGACATAACGAACATTGGCGGATTTTGGCCAGTTATTCGAAATCAGGCGGCGACAGGGGAGGAATCGATGCAGAGCGAGATATTTGCGGCGATTTCAAGCGGTGAGGCGCCGGCGGTGGAGCGCATTCTGGCGACGGCGCCGGACGAGGCCCGTCGACGCAATGCGGACGGCGTCAGCGCGATCATGTTCGCGGCGTACACCGGACAGCGCGAGATCGTGTCGTTGATCGCCGATCGCGCCGGGGAGCTCGGCATCTTTGAGGCGACGGCAACGGGTCGCGTCGACGATATTCGGCGAATGTTGGAGTCGGATCGTGATCTCGTTGAGGCGCACTCGGTCGATGGGTTCACGGCGCTGCACTTTGCGGCGTTCTTCGGTGAGCCGGAGATCGCAAGGCTGCTCATCATGGGCGGGGCGGAGGTGAATGCCGTGGCTCGCAACGGGATGCGCGTGCAGCCGCTGCACAGCGCGCTGGCGCGTGGCGATCGCGCGGTTGCAAAGGCGCTGCTTGAAGCCGGCGCGGACGCGAACGGGCAACAGCAGGGCGGATGGACGCCGCTTCACGAGGCGGCGCGTCGAGGCGATCGAGATCTGGGCGAGTTGTTGCTCCGGCATGGGGCGCGCATCGATATCACGAACGACGACGGATTGACGCCGGCGAACATCGCCGCCAACGCCGGACACGCCGAGATATCGGAGATGCTCGGCGGTTAGCCGCGGGAGCTGATGACGCTGTTGCCTTCGACGAGCTTGGCAAGCAGCATGCCGAGGAAGTAGAGGATGACGATCGGGATCATCACGATGATCATCGTCACGGGGTCGATCGATGGTGTGACGACGGCGGCGAGCACGGATGACGCGACGATGGCGTAGCGCGTCCAGCCCCAGAGCTTCTTCGACGTGACGACGCCGATTTTGGCGAGTCCCATGATGACGAACGGCATCTCGAATACCAGGCCGGTAACGAGCAGCAGGCGGGTAACGGTGTCGATGTACGTCTGGACACCGATCGTCGGCTCGACGTCGCTGGTGTTCGGCTTCAACAGGAACTTGAGGGCGGGCGGGAGTTCGAGGTAGTAGCCAAATGCCATGCCGAGGACGAACATCAGGCTGGCGCCGACGACGATCGGGTAGAGCCAGCGGCGCTCTTGCTTCGTGAGCCCAGGGCCGACGAAGGCGAGGAACTCGTACATGAGCACGGGCATGGCGAGAGCGATGCCGAGCAGGAGCGAGACGCGGAAGTAGGTGCTCCAGTAGTCGAGGAGCTGGAACTGGTGGAGCTTGAAGCCGGGGAGCTGATCCTGCGCCGGTTGCACGAGGAAGTGGATGGTGTACTTCGTCAGCGGCCAGATCGAGACGCCGACGCCGACGACGAGCGCTGCGGCGCTGATCATGACGCGCGTCCGCAGCTCCTGCAGATGCTCGATGATCGTCAGAACCTTCTCGTGCTCCTGTGAGGCGCCGAGCGGCGGTGCGCTGGTTGTCATCGGACATCCTCGACCGAGGGCGCTGGCGCCGGAGCGTGGCCGTTCTCATGCGTCGTGAAAACAGGTGTGCCCGCGTCAGCGGGCTCGGCGATGGTGACCCAGTTTTCGGTGGCGCCTTCGGCGAGTGGCGATCCGTTCTCCGGAGGCGCGGTCGGCGTCGGTGCCTCGACGGCGGTTGCAGCTGCGGACGGCGGGAGCGGGGCGGCGGCTTCGGTGCGGGCATCGCGGATGGCGTCGGTGACGGAGCGGGTGGCGCCGGTGAGGCCTTCGCCGATCTCTTTCCACTGGCTGCGCTCGCCCGCGGTGTCGTTCTCGAAGTCCTTGATGACGTCGTTGAACTCAGCGGCCAGGCTGCCGGTGTACTTGCGGATCTCGCGGATCGTGCGGGCGATGTCGGCGGCGAGGCGCGGCAGGCGCTCGGGGCCGACGAAGATCAGCGCGACGACGAGGATGACGATCGCCTCAGCCGGGCCAACGCCGAAGATGTTCATGGTTGAATTGTACGTGAGGCGGGCAGCGTGATGTTGGGCGGGATCGAAGTCGCCGGCGACGTCGTCCAACGGGGCAGCGTTCAAGCTCCACCGCGCGGGCTGGAAAGCCCACGCTACAGAAATGAAGGTTTCGGCGACCGTCTAAAAGAACGGGAACAGATGTTGGGGTCGATGGTGGGCAGACGGGGATGAGAAATACCGCCTCGGGGTGAGGCGGTCTTGGTCTCGCGGTGCGGGTGGCGGCTCAGGCTTCGTCTTCGACGCCGAGATCCTTGAGGTAGTCGACGGCGTCCTGCACGGTCGCGATCTTCTCGGCGTCCTCGTCGGAGATCTCGAGCGTCTTGCCGTCTTTGCTGAACTCTTCCTCCATGGACATGATCAGCTCGACGAGGTCGAGGGAGTCGGCGTTGAGGTCGTCGACGAACGACGCGCTCGGCACCACTTGATCTTCCTCGACGCCGAGCTGGTCGACGATGATCTTGCGCACTCGTTCAAACACAGTTGCCACTGTTGTCTTCTCCCTCTGGTCGGCCGAGCCGGTGAGATTGCTGATGATGACTGATGGATTATGGCGCGAGCGACAGGCTCACGGAACCCAGGACGCCGTTGACAAACCTGGCTGAATTGTCGCTTCCGAAGCTTTTGGCGAGTTCGACGGCCTCGTTGATGGCCGCCCTGATAGGCGCCCCATTATTCATGAGGATCTCTCGTATCGCAAGACGGAGGATGTTTCGGTCGATGGCGCTGAGCTGATCGACGGGCCATTGCGGCGCGGCCTGACGGATGACGTCATCGATCGCGGCGCGCTGTTCGATGACGCCGGCGACGAGGTCGTGGGCGAATTCGATCTGCGCCGGAGTGAGGGCGGCTTCTTCCGATCGGCGGGCGAGAACGGCGAGCGCGTCATGCGACGAGGTATCGGACTCGTACAACGCTTGCAGCGCCGTGACGCGCGCTTTTCGTCGTGGATTGACTGTCATCAGTACATCACCAGACCACCATCGACCGTGAGGACGTGCCCTGTAATATACGCCGCCTCGTCGGAGGCGAGGAATACCGCGGCCGGGGCGATGTCCGACGGCGTGCCTGTGCGGCCGGCGGCGACCATCGTCATGATCTGCTGGCGTTGTGCGTCGGTGAGGCCGGCGGTCATCTCCGTATCGACGAAACCGGGGGCGATGATGTTGGCGGTGATGTTGCGAGACGCGACTTCTTTGGCGATCGCCTTCGTGAAGCCGATCATGCCGGCCTTGGCGGCGGAGTAGTTGGCCTGGCCGGCGTTGCCCACGATGCCGGCGACGCTGCTGACGCAGATGATGCGACCCCAACGCTGGCGCACCATCGGACGGACAGCGGCTTTCGTGACGGCGAATGTGCCTTTGAGATTCGTGTCGATGACTTTGTCCCACTCATCTTCCGACATGCGGAGGATGAGATCGTCGGCCGTGACGCCGGCGTTGTTGACGAGAATATCGATGCGGCCGAAGGCGGCGATCGTCGCTTCGACGAGCGCGGCGCCGGTGGACATCTCGCGCACGTCGCCGGCGACGGCGATGGCCGCGCCCTCGCCTCCGAGCTCGCGGACGGTGTCTTCGGCGGCGGCGGCGTTGGACGCGTAGTTGATGGCGACTTTGGCGCCGTGCGCGGCGAGCGCTGTGGCGATGGCGCGGCCGATGCCACGCGAGCCGCCGGTAACGAGCGCGACTTTGCCGCTGAGGTCGAATAGGCGATTCATGCGCTCACCGAGGCGCGGCTGTTGATGTTGCGCAGGGTTGCGTCCCTGGCAATGCGCTTGATCAGGCCTGTGAGCACACGACCGGGGCCGAATTCGATGAACGTGTCGACGTCGTGGGACGTCATGTATTCGACGCACTGTACCCAGCGCACGGGGTGGGTGAGCTGGAATGCGAGCTCGGCGCGGATGCGCGCGGGGTCTTGCATCGGCTGGGCGTTGTCGTTGGCGACGACGGGGATGCGCGGCGCGACGATCGTTGTGCTGCCGAGCGCGGCCGTCATGCCGTCGACGGCGGCGGCCATGAGCGACGTATGGAATGCGCCCGTGACATC
>JBBQVO010000134.1:0-9347 GCA_038211505.1 Dehalococcoidia bacterium
GGCTCATCGCTCGGCCGAAACGCATCGATATCGACGCCGGGGTAGTTGACGAGCGCGTCGACGCCGTAGGCGCGCTGCGCATAGTCGGCCGTGTAGTTCGAGTTGGCAATCACAACGCCCGCGCGCCGTGTGCCCTCCGCGTCCCAGCGACGCATCGTGCCGCCGAAGTAGAACCGGTGCCATCGGCGCCGAAGATCGCTGATGATCGGCCGCTGGTTGTACGGCCGCGGCACCTCCGGCTCGTAGAGGATGCGCATCGGCTCGTGGCAATAGTAGGCGCTCGGCGTCTGCGCGTGCCGCAGCACGAGCGGCGCCTCTGTGTAGCCGCCGATGCTGGCGAAGAGAAGATCGTAGCCGCGCGCATCGATGCGCTCCGCAAGTCGCTTCGATGCGCGATCAAAGCGCCACATGTCGGCCAGCATAGTCGGCAACTTCAATGGTTTTGCGAACTTGCCGGGGAGCTGCGGCAGATCGTGAAACGCCACGTTCTCGGCGTGCTGCGCAAACTCGGTCACGTCCGGGTACTGCGGGCCGATCGACTCTCGGTCAATGCAGTAGAGGTCGAGATCGTGATACGCGCTCAAACGCGAGACGCACTCGTAGAGCCAGCGACGGCCGCCGCCCCAGCCGACGTTGTAGTACACAGCGATGCGCAAACGTCCAGTCACTGCGGGGCTCCTGCCTCTATTGCGGCCACCGGGATGGCCTCGATCTGCGGCTGGTGCTCAACGCGGGCGAACAGCGCTCGGACGTCACTGATCTTGATGATGCGCATCGCCGCGACACCGACGCCGAAGAGCACGAATGTCAGGACGGCCTCCGTCTCCCACGGCAGGTGCAACGCGTACACCGTGACGCCGGCGACACCAGCCACCGGCAGCAGCCTTCCTGCTACCCAAAACGACGGCGCCGCGCCGATATAACGGCTCAGCATGAAGAGCGCAGGCAGAAGTACGACCGCCTCCGTGATTACCGTCGCGGCCGCCGCGCCCTCTTTGCCGTAGATCGGGATCAGTACGAGGTTCACCCCGACGTTAACTGTCAGCCCGATGCAGGCGATCCAGAGCAGCGAACTCTGCTTCCCGATGGCGATCAGTCCGTGATCGACGAGATTCGACAGCCAGATCAGCGCAACAGCCATCGACAGCACCTGCATGCTCGTCACGGCCGGCGCGTAGTCGGCGCCGCCGACGAGATGCACGAGCGGCCTGGCGAAGAGAATGAGACCCGTGACGAGCGACATGCCGATCAACGACAGCATGTCGTGCGAGCGTTGATACAACTCCTTGAACTTTTCGTGCTCGCCTTCCTGGTAGAAGTTCGCGAGCAGCGGGAATACTGACCCGACGAAGAAAAAGCTCAGTGGAAACGCCAGATCGACGACTCGGTACGCGAACCCGTAGTAGCCCACGCTCGCGCTGTCCGTGAACGCCTTGAGCAAGACGATATCGATGCGACCGTACGCCGTGATGACCAGAACGGCCAGCCCCAAGGGCAGCGCTTCCCGCGCGACGTCCCGCGTGATGTGCAGGTCAAATCGGAAGTGCGGCCGCACGAAGCGCCGCGCGTAGTACAAACAGACGATGCTATTCGCCAGTATCCCGACGTCGTAGGCAATCACGAGGCGAATCAGGCCGCCACCCTGATGTATGACGAACGCCATCGCCGCAAGTCCGATGGCCGCCTGCGCGATGTTGCCGAGCGCGGCGTACTCCATCCGTAGGTTCGCCGCGAACGTTGCATTGTAGGAGCCGCTGAAGATCGTCAGCGGGAACGACAACGACGCCAGCGCGATCGCCATCCGGATCTCCCATGGATAGCCCAACGCGAAGGCGGCGCTCACCGCCAGCGCCGACGACACGAACGCCAGCGTCGTGCGCAGCGTTAGCACATTCGCCATCAGTTGCTCGGGATCGTGCTTGCTCGTCGAAAGGTGACGCACCGCGATCGTCGCGACTCCGAGATCGCTGATGTTCACGAGCGTCAGGAAGGCGATCACCAGCTGATACTGGCCGAAGCGATACGGGCCGAGGTATCGCGACAGCAGCGTCAGCGCGGCCAGCGACACACCCATGGTGACACCACGACCGGCTAGCTGGACGAGACTGTTGCGCGCGACTTTGCGTCCGACCGACATGCGCCCTTCCTGTGGCCACCGCTACGCTTCGGTCGCCTTGCAATACACGAGGCCAAGCGTGTGCGCGCCGAGGCTCGACAACTCTTCCACCGCGTCTTCGACGCTGTTGCTGCTCGCCTGCCCCTCGGCCGCCACCAGTACAACGCCGTCGACGACCGAGGCGATGACCGCTGAACCGGCGCCGGTCGACATCGATGCGCCGTCAATCACGATCACGTCCCACTGCGTCTCGAGGTAGTCGAGGAACTGGCGCATCTCCACCGAAGCAAGCAACTCCGAGGGATCGCTCATCTTCGTGCCTGCTGTGAGCACGCTCAGGCGCGGCACAGGCGACGTTTGAATGATCGCGGCGGCCGCCTCCGGCATCGGCAGCGTCGGTCGCGCTCCGTTCGTCGAAATGAAGCTGTACAGCCCGGGAGACAGCGGCAGGTTGAAGAGCTTGTGCAGATCCGGCCGGCTGAGGTTCGCGTCGAGCAGCAGCACCCGCAGCCCAGCCTGCGCGAGCGCCATCGCGGCATACGTCGCGACCGTCGTGTTGCCCTCTTCGGTGCGGGCGCTCGTGAACAGCACGCTCGTGTGCTGTTTGTCCTGCAACGACGTCTTCAGCTTCGTCGCCAGTAGCCGGTAGTCAGACGAGACATTGGGCGGCGGATATTTCCAGCGGATGCCAAAGGGAATCGATGCAAGCACCGGCAGGCGTGTGGCGCTCGCCAGATCACGTACGCCGCGAAGCGTCGGATCGACGTATTCGAGCACGAGCGAGAGCGCCGCGCCAACCACGAGGCCAGCTGCAAGACCGGCCGCAAGATTAAACTTCCAGCGCGGACTCGATGGCGCGCTTGGCGTCTCCGCCGGCTCGATCACGCTAAACGCCCGGGATGCTTGCCCCTGACGCACGCGAGCCTGCTCGAGCTGCGTTAACAACCCCTGATACGCATTCTGTGAGGCGTCCACGGCCGCCTGCTGGCTCGCGATCTGTGCCGCGGTCGCGCTTCGGGCCTGGAGTCCGGCCAGCGCCGCCTGCGCGTCGTCGAGGCTCGCGCGCGTCGCTTCGACCTGCCGCGTCAACTCGTTCGTCGGATCGGTGAGGAACTGGCCGATGAAATCCGGCTGCTGCAGCAGACTCGCGACGTCATTTGCGACGGCCGCTGCCTCGTCGGCCGTAGGCCCCTTCGCCGTCACCGTCACAAGCTCCGTGCCCGGCACCGGCGCCGTCGTCACGCGCTTGGCGAGTGACGAACTCGTGCCGCCGAGCTTCAGATCTTGCTTGACCCGCTCCGTCACCTTGCTCGTCTTGATGATCTCGGCGTAGGTGTTGATGAACCGCTGGGCGGCGCCGGTGTCCTGCGTGTCGCCGCGCACCGCGCTGAAGTCAATGCGCGCCGTCGCCGTCGCCGTGTACACCTTCGCACTAATCAGATTCAGCGCGATAGCGCCGGCAACCGCCAGCACAATCGGAATGAGGAGGACGTACTTGCGCCTGCTGATCAGTTGCAAGTATCGCTCGATCTGTAGTCTGTTCTCTTCGTTCACGCTGCCCGCCCCATCGGGAACTTCTGATGGCGGTTCCGCCCGGGTCGGGTAGCTCCTCCCCTGGATCGCCTCAGGCTGCCCTCAGTGTGCTCTTGCTACCAGGCGCCGCGGCCGCTCAACACGGCAAGAGGCGTCTTCACGAGGATGGTGGCATCAAGCCAGAGCGACCACTGCTCGATGTACTCAAGGTCGAGTTCGACCATGTCGTCGAACGGAAGCTCTGACCGTCCACGCACTTGCCACAGTCCGGTAATCCCCGGGTAGGTCGCGAGGCGCTGCATGTGGTGTGGTGTGTAGTATGCCACTTCGCGGGGCAACGGGGGCCGCGGCCCGACGATGCTCATCTCGCCGCGAATCACGTTGAACAAGTTGGGCAGTTCATCCAGGCTCGTCCGCCGCAAAACCCCTCCAACGCCCGTAATCCGCGGATCGCGTCGCATCTTGAAGATCAGCGGTGCGTCGTGGTGGTTGAGCTCCTCGAGTTGATCCCGCAGCATCTCCGCATCGGCGCGCATCGACCGGAACTTATAGAACATGAACGGTTTGCCATATCGGCCTACGCGCTCTTGCTTCACGAATACTGATCCAGGCGAAGTCAGCTTGATCACAACGGCGATGATCATCATCGGAATCGCCAATACGAGGAGCGCAAGGAGCGCGATCACACGATCGACGAACCCCTTCGTCGCGTAGCCGATTCCGCTCAGTTCGGGGTATTCGAACGCCCTCACGTCGGAGGAAACGAACTCAATCTCCGAATCTTTGGTGATTAAGCTTCGCATGTGTGGTAACTCATGGCTCTGGATGAGCAGGCCGGCATCGCGCTGAAGCGCAGACCTACGCGAGCCGTGTGGCGTGGAGTGCTGTTTACGAACATAACACCTCAAAGCTGAGCAATCAATCGATAGCCCAACGTCATCACGAATTTGTCAAGTACTCAGCTTGGCTGCCGGTCGCCCGCGTGGCCACCCTCGTCCACACGTCCAAACGCTGGCAGACCGCCGACGTTACGGACAGTGAGCTCCGGGTGTCCTCCCCATCAGCGTGCACCTGACACATACTATCGGCTGGCACCGCGAAGCGGATGCCCTGGCGTGTTACATCTGGAAAATTGACGGAGGCTTAACGTCCGCAACCGGTGAACGGTTTCGCGCCCGGAGAGCCACTCGGGACGAGCCTCAACACGGTTGATTCCCCTTCGGCGAACGCCACGTCCGTGTAGATCCCACGGTCGGTGACGATGCCCGGCCATAACTTCTCGCGCGGGCCGCAGTACAAGTAGGCCGCCGGATACGGGGCGAGCGGATTGGAGGCTGCGCTCAACGCCTCGAACTCGCTCCGCCAGCGGTTCATCCGTTGCTCCAGCGTCGCCGGGTGGTTCACTTCCCAGTTCAGGAGATAGTAAGTGACGTAGCTTTCGGCCCGGGCTTCGAGTTCACGGTCCGTGCCGCTCAGGTCCAGGAACGGAAACCCGGCGTCCGCGCGAAAGCGCGTGAACACGGTCTGTTCATCGACGCCGAAGGCTGCCGAAGCGCGCAGGTAGCGGTCGACGATCTCGTCGTCGTTCGCCGTCGTGTAGCAGCAGAGATCGAGGTACTCAGACGATGACGTGAGCGACGCCAGCAAGAGATTCGATGTCATGCTGGGCGTGACAACCGTGTCTCCTTCGCTGAGATTCGCATCGATCCAGTCGATCGCCGATCGCTCGTCCCGGCTGACGGCGTAGGCGGAATCGACCTGACGTGTCACCCGCACCTGGAGCGCCGCCACATAGCCGACGCCGAGCACGGCCACGCCTGCAACCGCCAGGCCCGCCGGACGTACCCAGGCTGTCGGCGCAGCCCGAAACAGGAGTATGCCGCCAGCGATGAATGCAGGAACGGCGAATACCGCCCATACGCGCGTGGTGAAGTGCCACGGTTGCGGCACGAATCCCTCGATCGGCGCCAAGATCAACGGCGCCAGGAACAGCGCGACGTACAAACGGCCTCTAGTAGCGCGGGCGTCGGCGCCATTTCGCTCGGCGTCGCGCCAGAGCGCGTACAGGAACGGCACGCCGACCACCAATCGCTGCAGAACCGAGCTCGCGGCGCCGAAGGCGATGCGGGGATCGTCCACGCCGGCGCGTAACTTCACGTCCGCGCTCGCGGAGAGGGCGACGCGAGCGAGCACGATCCACTCCGGCGCTGACAGCAGTACGGCGATCGCCCCCATGAACGCCAGTCGGCGCGCCGCGTCGAACTCTCGCCGCACGAGGAGCCAAACGCCCCAGCCGGCCAGCGCCAGCGCCAGCGGCGCCCAGTAGAAGATGTACGCATAGACCAGGAACGCGGTGCAAAGGGCGGCCGTAGCCATCCATCGACGCCCGCCGCGTTCGACCGCCTTCGGCAACGCGTAGACGACGCCAAAGAACGCCGGTAGCACCATCACCGGCGCGAGGAACCTGCCCCAAACATGAAACTCTCGCCGTGGATCGATCGTCACGATGGGATGGAGCACCGCCCAGTGACGCAGCGGCAGAAAACCGTCGGCGTCATTGAGGATCTGCACCGCCAGCAGCGTCACCGGGATCATACTCAGCGCGACGAAGCGAGATCCCGTCCACTCGAAGGCGAGCAGATACAGCAACGCCATCGCCGCCACTGCGAAGAGCGTCGCAGCCACGACGACGGCAACATCCGGCCCGCCCGTCAGGTGGCCGAATATGCCGATCGCCTCCTGGACGCCGCTCCCTCCCTGCGCCAGGTCGTCTCGCGCCCCGGCACGATACGTGTCCGACACCGGTAAATCGCCGTCGTACGCGCGCCGGATCGTCGGCATGTACAACGCCTCGTCCGAGGCCAAGTTCGATCCGCCCCAGGGGCTCAGCATCACGCGCGATCCCTCGTCGGGCGATGTCAGCAGCAGCCACCAGCGCGGCCCGGCGAGCAGCGCCGCAAAGAAGATCACACACGCGACCACCATCGCGGTGCGAGCGGTGAATCCGCCCGGTGGACTGGTTCGCGCTTTGGTCTCCGACTGCTCCGGGGTCTCGGCGGTCGTCCTCAATCGCAATCCTCTTCCGGCTTGCGCCCGGCCCCGGTCATCCCATCGGCCGAGACTGGCCCGCTCAATTGCCGATTGGTGGCGCCAGCGGTGCGCGAGGCGTACCGCCGCCGCCCACGTTGCCCGCGCCGTTGTTCGTCACGACCGAAAGGTGTTGGAACAAGCGGTTCCAATCGCACCAGAAGTCATGCTCAAGTCCGGTAGAGGTCGGCGAAGCATTGTTCAGATCAACGCCCGTCAGCTGTTTCACCTCCGCACCGACGCCGGCTTCCGCATCGAGCGAGTAGACATCCCACGACGGATTGTCGTCCGCAACGTAGGCGCCGTAATCCTGCATCGCGTGGAACAGCTTCTTTCCCAATGCGGTTTGCAGGCCACCACTGGCGTCACATCCTGACAAAGTTATGTTAAGTTCAGATTCGGCGAGCCCCGGCGCCATTGCCAAGAGCGACCCCATCATCACGCCAGGCACGACACCCCCGTATCCGCAGGCGACGCCACCGCAGAACCGATCCGAAGCGACGGCCGGCCAGCGATAACCCGGTCCGCCTTCGGCGCCGTTTGCCGGCGAACAGTACTTCGGACAATAGATGTTCACCTTCAGCGCATGCGTGATCGGGCCATCGGCCGTCAGCTCTCCGAACCGCACGGAGCCGCCGATGCTCGACAAACCGCTGCCGGTATGCCCGCCGGTGATGCCATCGCCGTAGATACTCTCGAGCGCCTCATACGCGGCCGCCCCGTACACCGGTCCCCCGCGCTGGCAACGAGCGATTGCCGTGAAGCTGATCAGCGTGCGACCATCTGGTTGCAGGACAGCGGCGGCGTTGTTCGGCTGAAAGCTGCTGTCGATGTCGTCTACGAGCGCGCCATCGGGAAGATAGGTGCTGACGCCAAACGTGTCCGCATTCGGTTCGAAGCACCGGGGGCCGGCGTAGTGGGCGGTGTCGTCTTTGATCGTCCATCTGCGATCGCTCGCCGTCGCCACGAAGAAATAGTCGGTATCGAGGCTCGTGGCCCCACCCGTTGGGTAGCCGAAGCCGGCGGGCGCGTATTGAGCGCCGGATCCGATCGGCATGTTCCAAGGAGATGTCGATGAAAATGGCTGTCGCAGCTTGTCCCGTCCGCCCGCGGCGGCTGGCGCGGGCGGTGCAGCCAACGGAGGGATCTCTGCGTCGGTCAGTGGCAGCCCGGTCGAGTCCGGCACGGTAGTCGGCTCAGGCTCCGGCGCGGCCGTCGCCGTGGCCACGGCCCCGCCGGAAGGCGTCGGGGCACTTGCCGTGACGAGCCCCACAGACGGTACGCCGGCCGTCGCAGCAACTGTCGCAGTAACGGCCGCACTCGGCGTCGCGCGAGCAGGCGCCGTCGGCGACGGAACGGAGACGGCGCTCGCCGGGCCGGAACCTCCGCCGCGCGCGGCGAACGTCGCGACGGAAGCTACCGCGACGGCAAGAGCCACTGCGATCGCCGCGGCGATCGCCCATCGAAGCCACGTCTGGCGCTTCCCGACTCGGCCGGCGCCAGTGATCGCGCCGGGCGACGCATCCTCGCCGGCCTGTTCCCCTGTCGGCATGACCCACCCTCATCTCGAACGTGCTGCGCGACGAGTATATCGGCCGCGCCCCACGGCGATTCGTCGAAAACGTGAAGAACCGGCCGCGTCAAGTACGCACGCACTCGCCCTGATCGACGGAGCGCCTACTGGATCGCAGGAGGTGTCGGGCTCAGTATCGATGCATACACGTCGAGCGTCCTCCGGGCTACGACCCTTGCCCGAAAGCGGCTCTCGGCGGCGTCTCGCGCAGCCCCCGCGAACCGGCGGCGTATCGCGCGATCGCACAGGATCTCCGCAACGCCGGTCGCAATCGATGCCGCGTCGCCCGGCCGCGCGAGCTGGCCCGTGTTTCCATCCTCGATCACATACCGGACGCCGCCAACGTCCGTCGCCACGGCCGGCGTGCCGGTCGCCATCGCCTGCTGCAAGAACATCGGCGATGTCTCCTCCTTGGAGGCCATCACCACGAGGTCAGCGTGCGCGTATTCCTGTAACAGTGCGGCGTCGTCGATCACCCCGAGGAACTTGACGCGATCCCCCAGGCCGGCGAGGATGACCGATCGACGCACATCAGCGTCATAGCCGGCGTCGAGGATCGGCCCCGCGATTCGCAGCTGCGCCGCGACCCCGCGAGCTTCGAGCGCTCGCATCGCCTCGATCAGCACATGCACACCTTTTCGCGGCTGCATGCTGCCCGCGAAGAACAATCGCCCGGGTGCAGGATCGTCAACAACGTCGAAGAAGCGATCCTCGATCGGATTGTCGAGCCAATGCATCGCCGCCTGCGTGTACGGCCGGATCGTGTCGGCGACATAGGGGTTATTGATGATCAGATCGCTGGCATCGCGCAGGGACTGCGCCTCGAACCGCGCGTTGAACTGAGCACGCAGCCGTTTCGAGAGCCGATCGAGTACGCGACTGCGTCCGTCCGAGATCCGCGCTTCACGCGCCAGCATGCCATGTACGCTGATCACCGTCGGCAGGCCCGACGCGAGCGCCGCGGGAGCGTAGAAGTTCTGCCCCTGGACGTGGGCGACGTCCGGGCGCAGCCGCCGAAGCGTTTGCACGATGTTCCGG
>JBBQVO010000135.1:0-9328 GCA_038211505.1 Dehalococcoidia bacterium
GAGGCACGCGCAATGCTCCCGCAGGTGCGCGACGAACTGCTCGCGATGCAGGCGTGCAAGCGCGAGGTCGACGATCTGCGCGGCGACCTCGAGCGCACAACGCATACGACGGCCGGCAACGGTCACGTCCGCGACGAAGATGCGCTCGCGGAGAAGCGCCGGCGCGCCGAAGCGCTTGTCCATCAGATCAACGATGGTCTGGCACGGATCAACGGCTGGGGCATCGAGCTCAAGAGCATCGATGATGGGCTGATCGACTTCCCGAGCGAGCGCGACGGCCGCGTCGTCTACCTCTGCTGGCGCCTAGGCGAAGACGACATCACCTGGTGGCACGACATCGACGACGGCTTCGCCGGCCGCCAGCCGCTGGGCTAACCACGAAAAACACGAAGGGTTCGAATGAGATCCACGAAGGGGCACGAAGGACTAACGTGCGGCCGAGAGTCGCCCAGGCCAGGGCCATGTAGGGGCGGCCCATGTGGCCGTCGGAGACCCACTTTAGTGGGCCCGTCGACGTTCGACGATCGGGGCCGGTCGATCGCCACCCGTGCCCCGCGTTGCAGCTATCTGGTGATCGTTGGCGCCGTCGTGGTCGTAGAAGGTGTGTGACGCGCTTCCGGCGCGGTGCTGCGATGTTCGTGTCAGCTATGCGGCAAATGGATAGGCAGATTGCGCTTATGCGGCTGCTGAATTGCGATAGTCGAGCCCGTCGGCGAGAATAGGGCAGATTCGGCAGATTCCCTGGATGAAGGTGGTGGAATGGAACGGACCATGGTCGTAGCCCGTCGCGAGACAGTCGCCCAGGCCGATGCACCGGCGGCGCGCGTCTCGTGCGAGGCCCTCGAGTTCGAGACAACGACGGCGCCGCAGTTCATCGACATCACCGAAGATGTGATCAGCATCGTCGAGGCCGCTGGCATCCAGTTCGGCCAGGTGACGGTCTACTCCCAGCACACCACCGCCGCCATCAAGATCAACGAGCACGAGCCGCTGCTGCTCAATGACCTCGCGCGGACGCTGCGGCAGTTCGCGCCGCCTCACGCCTACTACGAGCACAACGACTTCACCCGCCGCACGGTGAACATGAACCCGGATGAGTGCGCGAACGGCCACGCCCACGTCCAGCACATGTTCCTCAGCGCCAGTGAGACGATCCCGGTCATCGACGGCCGGATCTCGCTCGGCACCTGGCAGCGCATCTTCCTCATCGAGCTCGACCACCCCCGCCTCCGCCGCGTCCTCGTAAACGTCGTCGGCACGGCGTAGCTCGTTCCTTCCTCATCAGCCTCGAGTGCAACCCCTCGGCGTCTCGGTCGCGGCTCGTCCTCCCATGAGACGCGCCATATGGCGGTCGTCACGGGCGACGCGATGAACGCCATCTGCTAACGACCCTGAGATGTGCGACTCGCCCGGTTGGGTGGTGTAACACTGCGCGCTGCTCCGATACGGTAGGGTTGGGCCGCCAGGGAAGGATCGTGCCATGGAACTGTTTGATATCACGGTGGCGATCCGGCCGGGGATGATCGTGTATGAGGGCGATCCTGATGTGACGCTCGAGCGTGCGGCGTCGATCGCCGCCGGCAACGTGTGCAACGTCAGCCGCTTGCAATTCGGCGTGCATACCGGAACGCACATTGATGCTCCGGTGCACTTCATCGAGGGCGCGGCCGGAGCTGAGGCGATCCCGCTCGATGCGCTGATGGGGCCTGTGCAGGTGGTCGACGCGACGGCCGTGCGCGGCAACATCGACGAAGCCGCGTTGAATGCGCTGACGATCACGCCGGGCGCGATGCGCTTGATCTTCAAGACGACGAATTCGCGATTGTGGGACCTGCCGTCGTTCTCGCCGGACTTCATCGGGCTGACGGCGGCCGCGGCGCGGGCGCTGGTGCGTCTCGGCGTCAGCGTCGTCGGCATCGATTATCTGTCGATCGCGCCGAAGGGCGATCCGGCCCCGACGCACGTCGCGCTGCTCGAAGCGGGCGTCGTGATCATCGAAGGCCTCGATCTGCGAAAGGTGGAGCCGGGCGCGTACCAGTTGATGTGTCTGCCGCTGCTGATTCCCGGCAGCGATGGCGCGCCGGCGCGAGCGTTGCTGCTGCGTGAATGATGCATGGCTCGTTAGTGGTGGCCGTAGAGGTGATCGTTTCGCGTCGACGCGTCGGCGGCGAACTGACTATGCCGGCGTATCGCGCTTCCACGTGCGGAAGGCAGCGACGAGCGCTGCTTTCGCATCGGGGCGGACAGCGTCTTCGGTGAGCTTGCCCATCATGCGAATCGTCTTCCGCATTTGCTCAAGGTAGCTGCTGCAGCCGTCGCAGGCATCGATGTGCGCTTCGAAGCGGCTGCGCTCCGCGGGCGACAGCGCTCCTTCGAGATAGTCGGTGACGATCTCGACAAGCTCTTTGCAACTGATGCTGTACTGGGTCGCCATGTTACGCGCGCGCCTCGTCCCCCGCCTCATCGAAGTAGATCTCGAGCGCCGCGCGCACCTTCGAGCGCGCGCGATGCAGCAAGACTCGTTGATTCGTCTCAGATATGTCCAATCCGTTACACACCTCGGCCGCCGACCATCCTTCGACGTCACGGAGCGTGATCACTTCCCGTTGCTGCGGCGCCAGCTTCGCGATCGCCGCTTCGATGAAAGCGCGCGTCTCGCCGGCGAGGGCGCTGTGCTCGGGCGTCTGCGCCCACGATTTGGGCGGCGAGTGCCACTGGCCAGCGTTCGGCTCGGTCGGCGAACGAAAACGGTCGGCGTCGACGGCCGCCTCGCCGCGGTCGTCGGCCGGGTGATAGATCAGCGAGAAGGGGACACTGCGCTGATCCTTGCGGCCGCGCGTGCGGGCGATGTTGACGAGAATGCGAAAGAGATACGTTTTCAGCGACGAGCGGCCTTCGAAGCGTCGCAAGCCCTGCAGGAGCCCGATCCACGTCTCCTGCACGACCTCTTCGGCCGCCGCGCGATCCTTGACGTACATCAAGGCGACGCGCAGCAGCTGGCCGTCGTAGCGCTCGACGAGGGCGACGAACGCCGCTTCATCGCCGCCGCGCAGCGATGCGAGCAGCGCCGTTTCGTCGGCGGCACTCGCGGGTTGATTCGAATGAAGTTCGTCGACGGCCACGGTTCGCAGGATAGCGTGAGGCGTTCGTGAGTCGTAGGATCGGTGCTGGCCGAGCACCTCACCTCCGGCCTTCGGCCACCTCCTCTCCACGTCGTGGAGAGGAGGATCGATTGGGAGGCGGTCGCGTCGAAGGCGGCTCTCTCGGGCGGGATCATCAGAGGGATGATTGACGCTGCGCGGCGGGTAGCGAATTCTGGTCGTCAGGTACGGAGATGTTGGCGTGAAGTTCGCGCGCCTGCGGGCGTGGAATTAGAAGGGGCGTATGAAGGCGATTGCGGTGCATCCGGGGACGGCGAATTCGATCCATCTGCGGGAGGATGTGCGCGAGCCGTCGCTCGACGACATCGACGGCGGGCACGGCGTGCTGGTCGACGTGATCCGTGTTGGCGTCGATGGCACCGACAAAGAGATCAACGAAGCGAAATACGGAAAGGCGCCGGAGGGCGATGACTACCTGATCACGGGCCACGAAAACTTCGGCCGCGTGCGCGAAGTCGGCGCGAACGTGCCGCCGACGATTCGGCCCGGCGGGCTCGTCGTGGCGACGGTGCGCAGACCGGGACACAGCATCTACGACGCGATCGGACTGCAGGACATGACGACGGACGACGTCTACTACGAGCGCGGCATCAACCTGCGTCACGGCTATCTCACCGAACGCTATGTCGACGACGCGCAATTCATCGTGCCGCTGCCGGACACGCTCTCGAACGTCGGCGTGCTGCTCGAGCCGCTGACGGTGTCGGAGAAGGGGATCGGACAAGCATTCGAGATCCAGCGGCGGCTGAAGGTCTGGCGGCCGCGGAAGGCCGCGGTGCTGGGCGCCGGCACGATCGGCTTGCTGGCGGCGCTCGCCCTCACGCTGCGCGGCATCGAGGTGACGTGCTTCTCGAAGCGCCCGGCCGCATATCGCAACAGCGATCTCATCGGCGAGCTTGGCGGCACGTACGTCAGCTCCGATCAGATGGATCTCGCGGGCGCGAGCGCGCAGCACGGGCCGTTCGACATCATGTTCGAGGCGACGGGCTACAGCCCGCTGGCGTTCGAGGCGGCGGCGGTGCTTGCGAAGAACGGCGTGCTGATCCTCGCGAGCGTCACCGGTGGCGACAAGACGACGGAGGTGCCGTCGGACAAGATCAACGAGGGCTTCGTGCTCGGCAACAAAGTGATGGTCGGGACGGTAAATGCGTCACGCAACGATTTCGTTTCCGGCGTCACGGATCTGATTCAGGCGGAGGCGCGCTTCCCCGGCTGGCTCGGCAAACTGCTGACGACCCCGATCGCCGGCCTCGAACACTTCGATCAAATGATCCATCACCTGACCGAGGATCCGGACGCAATCAAGGTGTACATGCAGGTGGCGGGTAGCGCGTAGGCGTGGGTCGCGCTGGTGTTACGTATCGTTCTGAACCCAAGGAAGACATGACGAAAGATTCGTCGTAGGGGCGGCCCGATGTGGCCGCCCCCGCCTGGCAGCCGCGGTGCCTCGCTCCGTGATCATGCTTGCCACGATGGTTGTCCCCGCCAAATCTGAACTCCCTTCGTGCATCTTCGTGGCCCTTCGTGGATCCATAACCCCGCCGTGGATCGAAACACGCTAGAATCCGCACAATGAAGCTCTCCATCATCATCCCCGTACGCAACGAACGCGACACCGTCATCCCCCTCATCGAGCGCGTCCGCGGCGTCGACTGTGGCATGCCGAAAGAGATCATCGTCGTCGACGGCGCCTCGACCGACGGCACGCGCGATGCGCTGCTGGCGTTGCCGGAGACCGACGACGTCGAGATCGTGCTCGAGGATGTCGCGCGCGGCAAAGGCCGCGCCGTACGCACCGGCTTCGAGCGCGCCACGGGCGACATCGTGATGGTGCAGGACGCCGATCTCGAACTCGATCCGTCGGAAATCCCGACGCTGCTGCGGCCGATCGTCGAAGGGCGCGCCGATGTCGTCTTCGGCTCGCGCTTCAAGGATCGCGGCCGCGGCCCCACGCCGCTCGTCGGCTACGCCGGGAACTTCGGGCTGACCTGGGCGACGAACCTCCTCTACTTTACGCGCCTCACCGACATCCTCACCTGCTACAAGGTGATGCTCGCCGAAGTCGCGCGCTCGCTCGACCTGCGCTGCGACGGCTTCGATCTCGACGCCGAGATCACGTGCCGCCTGCTTCGTGACGGCCACAAGATCGTCGAGGTACCAGTGACGTACCTGCCCCGCAGCGTCGACGAAGGCAAGAAGCTGAGCCCCAGCGTCGGCTGGAGCGTGCTGCGCGCGATCGTGCGCACCCGCTTCGCGCCGCGATCGTCGATGCCCGCCGCCTCCCCATACGCTGCACGCTCTGCGCGTGAACCCGTCGCAAGCGGCTCGACAATCCGCGACGACGACTGACGACGTCGACGAGAACCGCAACGGGCGTCGATGCTATGCGTCGTTCGTTACGGATGACGTTGTAGATGCATCCACCCCATCAGTCGCGTTGACACTTCAACTCAGCGCTGCCTAGACTGAGATGACGCCGGTGACGCGGTTGCATGCAGGTCCCCGCGAGGCCGCGCCTCCGTCCCGAGCGCATGAATACGACAGGAGCGCTCACCGTGTCACTCGAAACCCTTCTCCCCACGCTCTCGGGCGAACATCTGCCGCCGGCGACGGAACTCTCGTCGCTGAGCGGGCTGTACGGCGACGATCGTGATCGCTTCCTCGATGTCTGGCGAACACTCAGTATCCAACGGCGTCGCGATCTCGTCGATCGCCTCGCCGATATCCTCGAAGACAACGTCGAATTCGACTTCGACGCGATCTTCACGATCGGCCTGTTCGATGACGACGTGCAGGTGCGCGCCGACTCGATCAAGGGTCTCTGGGAGTACGAGGACGACGATCTCATTCCCGTGCTGATGAAGCTGCTGAGCGATCCGGAGGCGATCGTCCGCGCCGAGGCGGCGCAGGGTCTCGGCCGATTCCTGCTCCGCATGGAGGTGCTCGACCGCGACGACGCGCAGGCGCAGGAGATCGAGACGGCGCTACGGGCGATTATTCACGATGATCGCGAATTCGTGGAAGTGCGCGGCCGGGCGCTCGAGGCGATAGGCGTGCGCAGCAAGGAGTGGGTGACGGATCTGATCGACGAAGCGTACGCAAGCGGCGATCGGCGGATGCAAATCAGCGCCGTGCATGCCATGGGACGCAACGCCGACATGGAGTGGCTGCCGACAATACTGGAAGAGATGCGCAGCGAAGACGGCGAGATGCGCTTCGAAGCGGCGACGGCGGCCGGCGGCGTCGCCGACGAGGAAGCGATCCCGTTTCTCGCCGAGCTGACGAACGATGAGGATGTCGAAGTGCAGGAAGCGGCCATCGGAGCGTTGGGCCAGATCGGCGGGCCTGGCGCGCGCAACGTGCTCCACGCCGTCGCGTCGGAGCACGACGACGAGCGCGTGCTGGAAGCCGTGAGCGACGCGCTGGCCGAGGCGGAGTTCATCGAAGATCCGCTCGGATTCAAGATGCGCCTCGAAGAGAGCGTGGCGGCGGATGCGGAAGAGGATGACTACGAGTGACGATCAGGTATGACGACTTGCGGGTCGAGCAGGCGGTGTCGGCCGGCGGCGTCGTCTATCGCTACGGCGATGAAGGCATCGAGATCGTCCTCTGCGGCCGCACGGCGGAGCGGCTGTGGGCGCTCCCGAAGGGCACGCCCGAGCCCGATGAGTCGATCGAGCAGACCGCCATCCGCGAAGTCACCGAAGAGACGGGCCTCGGCGTCGCCATCGTCGACGATCTCGGCAGCGTCGAGTACGACTTCGCGCGGCCGGCGCAGGGCGTGCGGTTCGAGAAGCGCGTGTACCACTATTTGATGCGGCCGGACGGCGCCGGCAGTGTCAATGCGCACGATGCGGAGTATGATCGAGTGGAGTGGTTTCCGATCGATGAAGCGCTGCGGTTGATGACGTACCGCAGCGAGGCGCAGATCGTGCGGCGCGCGCGCGATACGATCGAGTTCGGACATCCTGAAGGCGCCGAAGGTGCCGAAGGTACGGAAGACGCGAGAGATGCGACGAGTGCGAGCGGTGACTGAGATCGCGGGGCGTGCGCGATGACGACGACGGTCGAGGGCGAAGTCGCCCGCGGCGAGATGATCGTGCTGCGCGAAAAACGGATCGGCGACGCGCCCAACGACTACGGCTGGCGCACCGATACCGAGCTGGCGCGCTACGACGCGGCGCGCCCGTTCGCCGCCACCTACGGCGACTACCTGGCGCTGTACCGCGATGAGCTGCTCTACCCGAGTCCGTATCGCCGCAGCCTGGCGATCGAAAACGGCGACGGCAAGCACATCGGCAACGTCATGTACTACAACATCGACGCGGTGCGCCGCGAAGCGGAGATCGGCATCACGATCGGCGAACGCGATCACTGGGGCCGCGGCTACGGCCGCGACGCCGTCCGCACCCTCGTCGGCCACATCTTCCGCGCGACCGGCTTCCGCCGCATCTACCTCAAGACGCTCGACTGGAACACGCGCGCCCAGCACTCCTTCGAGCAGGCCGGCTTCCGCACCTGCGGCCGCTCCCGTCGCGGCGGCAACTCCTTCGTCGTCATGGAGTACATGTCCGCCTGGCAAGATCTCGACGCCCGCCCGTAGGTGCGTGATCGTTCGGGCAGCCCGCGAGAGACTGACCGAACGCGATCGAGGGGCGACCACACGAGGTCGCCCGTCCGGTCGGGTAGAGCGCCGTAAGACGGCCGCGCACCCCGACCTGTCACTCTGAGAGGCTGTAAGGAATTGGCGCGCATGTTGTAACGGCGACTCCCTGTCGTCGCCCGTCCCGGTCGCGCACAGCGCCGCAAGACGGCCGGGCCGTAGCAACTGTCATTCTGAGCGAAGCGATGAATCTCTCCGATGTCACGCCGGTAGCAGGAATACACCTGCACCCTGTGTGAGCCGTGCTTGGTCCTCGCATCCGGAGGGATTCTTCGCTGCGCTCTGAATGACAGTTGAGCCGCGCTCAGAATGACCGTTTCCTGTGCGCCCGTCGCACGGACGTAGCCAAGCGACCTACGTCGACGCGCGATGCGCACGCGCGCGTTCGATGTCGAGGATCTCGATCAGGCGATCGACCGTCGTCTCGAGCTTGCCCGGCTCGTTGACGATGACATACTCGAATTCGCCGCTGCGCCCCATCTCGCCGCGCGCCGTCGCCAGGCGACGCTCGATCTGCGCTTCGTCATCAGCGCCGCGCGCGCGGATCCGCGCCTCCAGCTCGTCGATCGACGACGGCGCGATGAAAACGCGCACGGCATCCGGCATCAGCCGCTTGATCGTCGCCGCGCCCTGCACGTCCGTGCGCACATACACATCGAGACCGGCGGCGAGCTGGTCGACGACCTGCTGCCGCGGCACGCCGTAGCTCTTTCCGTAGACGGTCGCGTGCTCGAGCAGTCCATCGTTGGCGATGAGCTTCGCGAATGCGTCGTCGCTGACGAAGGAGTAGTCGACGCCATCGCGTTCGTTGTCGCGCGGCGCACGCGTCGTGCAGGTGACGACGCGGTGGAACGTGTGACCGCGTCGCGTCATCTCGTCGAGCACGGCATCCTTGCCGGCGCCCGATGGCCCGGAGAGAATCACGAACAGCGGCTGCCGTCGCTGATTATCCATCGGCGTGCATCTGCGCGAGCCGTTCCCAAAATCCGGGATACGAGATCGCCACGACATCCGCATCGTCGATCGTCACGTCCGACGCGGCCGATAGCCCCGCAACTGCGAGCGCCATCGCCAGCCGATGATCGCCGTGCGAGCGCGCTTCCCCGCCGGCGATGCCTGCGCCGCCTTCGATCGTCATGCCGTCGTCGCGCTCGCTGATCCGCACGCCGAGGCGCGCCAGTTCCGAAACCGTCGTCGCGACGCGGTTCGACTCTTTGACGATCAGCTCCGATGCGCCGCGGATCTCGGTCCTGCCGGCGGCGTGCGCAGCGGCGACGGCGATCGCCGGCACTTCGTCGATCAGGCGCGGGATGATGTCGCCGTCGATCGTGACGCCGCGCAGCGACGCCGATCGCACGACGATATCAGCGACGGGCTCGCCCGCCACCTGCCGCTCCTCCTCGATCGCGATGTCGGCGCCCATCGCCCGCAACACGTCGATGATGCCGGTACGCGTCGAATTGACGCCGACGCCGATGAGATGCAATTCAGCATCCGGATGCAC
>JBBQVO010000136.1:0-9292 GCA_038211505.1 Dehalococcoidia bacterium
CAATCGGTAACGGATGTTTTAGGGAATTCTTGACGAAAAAATAGGCCGCCGGTATTCTGTCGCGTGCTGCCGCTAGCGCTAAGCGCCAGCAAGGATGGGCGGTACACGAAATGCAACCCCTTCGGTATTCCATCAACGTCACATTGGACGGGTGCTGCGATCATCGTGCGATATCCCCGGACGAAGACGTGCATCGTCACGCGGCCGAGAACCTCGCCCAGGCCGATGCCCTGCTCTTTGGCCGGGTGACCTACGAGATGATGGAATCAGCGTGGCGGCTGCCGGCGCCGACGGGAGCGCGAGCTGATTGGATGGCCGATTGGATGGTTCCCTTCGCCCGGACGATCGACGCGGCAAAGAAGTACGTCGTGTCGAGCACCCTGGACCGGGTCGATTGGAACGCGGAACTCGTGCGCGGGGATCTGCGCAAGGCCGTTCAGCAACTCAAGCGGGAGTCGGGCAAGGGACTGTTCGTGGGAGGTGTGAAGCTCCCACTGGCGCTAACGGAGTTGGGATTGATCGATGAGTACGAAGTCGTAGTGCATCCCAGACTCGCGGGCCACGGGCCGACGTTGTTCGCGGGGCTATCGAAGCATGTCGACCTGAAGCTCGTAAGCCGGCAGGAGTTCGCCTCCGGGGCAGTGGCGATGCGGTACGAGCCGAGAAGCTAGCCATCGGGCTTGCGAGCAATCCATGGTTCCCCGGTGCCCATCCCACGAACCGCCACGCCTCCTCAATCAGCCTCAGCTCGCCTCCCGCCATCCCTTATCTGTGAAATCTGCGTCGCCCCCAGGGAGCGGAGCGAGCGGGGTGGTTCCCTTCCGTCGCTGAGGTTTTTCTTACAAAAGTGCATCTTAAGTAGCTTTACTCTTGATACAGACTCAGACTCGATCTACGATCAGAGTGATGAAGTCCACCAGAGATCTCATGCGCGACCTCCTCGCCGCCCGTAGCGAAGCTACGGTTGCCGATATTTCGCTCGCATTGGGCCTAAACCAGGCGAACATCCGCCGCCACCTCGAAGTCATGCGCGCCGAGGGTCTGGTCGACGTCCGCATCCAGCGCCACGACATCGGCCGCCCGTCGTACGCCTACAAGTTGACAGAACGTGCGGAAGAGATGAGCGCCCACTATCCACGCCTCGTCAACCGCATGGTCAAGCAGCTCGCATCGCTGCCGGAAGCGGCGCCGCTGCTGGCGCAGGTCTTCGCCGGCGTCGCAGCCGATGTCGCTGGCTCCCATCGCTCGAAAGTGACGGGCGCCACGGTGGCCGAGCGCGTCGCAGAGACGAGTATGGTTCTTCAGGAAGAAGGCATCGTCGACCACTGGCGCAAGGACGATGATGGCTACCACCTGATGAACACGAGTTGCCCCTACAAGCGGGCGGCCGAGATCTCCGATGCGCCATGCCACGCCGACCACCAGGTCGTCGAGACCCTCGTCGGCGCCCCCGTCGAACAGGTGACACGCATCGTCGATGGCTACAGCGTCTGCGAATACGTCGTCCGCGAGATCCAGCACAACGCGAACGACACAGTCACCGCGATCGAGATAGCCGCCGCCGCAGGTGCCGAACAGACATAACGAGTTGACTCGTTATTATTCGCGAATGGTTTCTTGCGAATGCTTGCGAGTGATAGAGCGGGACGAAGGAAAGAGGACGGATGGCGGACGAACTTCTGAAAATCAGCGGCCTCACGGTCGCCGTCGAGGGCAAGCAGATCCTCAACGGCGTCGACCTCACGGTCAATCGCGGCGAAGTGCACGCGATCATGGGCCCAAACGGCTCCGGCAAGAGTACGCTCGCGAACGCTCTCATGGGCCACCCGCGCTACCAGGTGACGGGCGGCACGGTGCGCTTCAAAGGCGAAGACATCCTCAAGCTGTCGCCCGACAAGCGCGCGGCCGCCGGCATGTTCCTCGCCTTCCAGTACCCGACGAGCATCCCTGGCGTCACGATGGTCAACTTCCTCCGCCAGGCGATGAAGGCGGTGCGCGGTGAGGACGTTCCCGTCCGCGAGTTCCGCGAGAAGCTGCTCGCCACGATGAAAATGCTGAAGATGGACGAGCAGTTCGCCCGCCGCTACGTCAATGAAGGCTTCTCCGGCGGCGAGAAGAAGCGCGCCGAGATCCTCCAGATGGGCATCCTCGACCCCGATCTCGCAATCATGGACGAGACCGACTCCGGCCTCGACATCGATGCGCTGCGCACGGTTGCCGAGGGCATCAACGTCCTGACAACGCCGAAGCTCGGCGTCGTCCTCATCACGCACTATCAGCGTCTGCTGAACTACATCAAGCCGCAGTTCGTCCACATCTTGTACCAGGGACGCATCATCGAATCGGGCGGCGCAGACCTCGCGCTGCAGCTCGAAGACGAGGGCTACGATCCGATCATCGCGAAGTATGCGCCGGCTCTCGTCGGCGCTGGAGAGAAGGCCTGACCATGGTTGCCAAAGTGATGCCGGAGATCGCCGAAAAAGACGGCTACAAGTTCGGGTTCAACGATAACGACAACGCCACCTACTCCTATCGCACGGAGAAGGGCCTCAGCGAAGACGTCGTCCGCGAGATCTCGCGCGTGAAGAACGAGCCGCAGTGGATGACCGACTTCCGCCTGAAGTCCTACAAGCACTTCCTCGAGAAGCCGATGCCGACCGGCTTCTGGGGCGGCAGCATCCAGAACTACGATCTCGACTTCAACGACATCTACTACTACGCCCGTGCCTCCGACCGCCCCGAAGCCGACTGGTCCGACGTGCCCGAGTACATCAAGGACACCTTCGACAAGCTCGGCATCCCCGAGGCCGAGAAGAACTCGCTGATCGCCGGCGTCGGCGCCCAGTACGACTCCGAGGTCGTCTACCACAGCATCCGCGCCGACCTCGAGAAGCTCGGCGTCATCTTCACCGACACCGATAGCGCCGTCCGCGACTACCCGGAGATCTTCCAGAAGTACTTCGGCACAATCGTCCCGCCTGCCGACAACAAGTTCGCCGCGCTCAACAGCGCTGTCTGGTCCGGTGGCAGCTTCGTCTACGTCCCTGCCGGCGTGAAGGTCGACATCCCGCTCCAGGCCTACTTCCGCATCAACAAAGAGAACATGGGCCAGTTCGAGCGGACGCTGATCATCGCCGAGGAAGGCAGCTACGTCCACTACGTCGAGGGCTGCACGGCGCCGACCTACTCCACCGACTCGCTGCACAGCGCCGTCGTCGAGATCGTCGTCAAGAAGAACGCGCGCGTCCGCTACACCACCATCCAGAACTGGTCGACGAACGTCTATAACCTCGTCACCAAGCGCGCCGCCGCCTACGAGAACGCGGTCATGGAGTGGGTCGATGGCAACCTCGGCTCGCGCCTCACGATGAAGTACCCCAGCGTCTACCTGATGGAGCCGCACGCCCACGGCGAGGTGCTCTCGCTGGCGATGGCCTCTGACGGACAGCATCAGGACGCCGGCGCCAAGATGGTCCACGTCGCGCCCGACACAACCTCAACCATCATCTCGAAGTCCGTCTCCAAGGGCTCCGGCCGCACGAGCTACCGCGGCGCCCTCCACGTCTACCCGGGCGCGCTGCGCTCTAAGGCCACCGTCCGCTGCGATGCTCTCCTGCTCGACGAAGAGTCGCGCTCGGACACCTACCCGCTGATGGACATTGAGGAAGAGAACGTCAACATCGGCCATGAGGCCTCCGTCTCAAAGGTCGGCGAGGATCAGCTTTTCTACCTCCAGAGCCGTGGTCTCACCGAAGTCGATGCGACGAAGATGATCGTCAACGGCTTCGTCGAGCCGATCGTCAAAGAACTGCCGATGGAGTACGCCGTCGAGCTCAACCGCCTGATCGAGCTCCAGATGGAAGGCGCCGTCGGGTAAGAGTGCCGAATGAAGACGATGACGCCCCGCCAGCCATCCCGGAGTGGGAGCCGAGCGATCTCGCGAAGCGGATGGGCGCTGGGCACGCCGCGGAACACTTCCCCGGCCTTGGATTGGATGCATTGGCGCGCGCGATTCAGACGGCCATCGACACGGGCGAGGTCGCTGAATTCTTCGACAGAAGATTGTATTGGGATCGTGTGAATCAGATCGCGGTCATTGTGAGCCCGCGAGACCATGATGGCGGCACGGCGTTTCCCAGCGACGAAACGTATTTCGAAAAGTGGGGTAACCAGCCATGAAAACGATTCGGAGCGATGCGGAGGGAGCCGTCGTCCACCTTTCGCTCGATGAACTCGATCTGGTGAGGAACGCCTTGAACGAGGCTCGGCTGCTTCTCAAGAGCGACTACGAGACGCGAATGGGTCAGTCGCGCGAAGATGCGGACGTCGTGCTCGACGAGTTCGTGTCGCTCGTGCGGCAGGTCTACGCTTTGCATACCGCGAAATCGAGAATCCCGTCTGTGTGATCCAGACGGCAGCGAGCATACTATGACAACACAAACAATCGCCCCCGGCATCCCCGGCCTCACACAAGCAGACGTCGACCTGCTCGCCCGCGACGAGCCCGCGTGGCTGCGCGAGCGTCGCCTCGACGCATGGCGCCTCTACGACTCGATGGATCTCCCCGATCCCGGCGACGAAGAGTGGCGACGCACGAATCTTCGTGAGATGACTTTCGCCTCCGCGCGGCCCGCGCAACTCACCGAGGCCGCGCCCGAACCGCGGACCGACGGCGTCATCACGATCGATCTCGCGACCGCCGTCCGTGACCACGCCGAGATCGTCCAGCGCTACCTCTACGACGCTGTCCGCCCCGACGAGTGGAAGTTCGTCGCGATCAACGCCGCGCTCTGGTCCGGCGGCCGCTTCGTCTATGTTCCCGCCGGCGTCGAATCCGACGTTCCCGTCTCGCTTCTCACCAACGGTCTCGCCGACGGCGGCGCAGGATTCCCGCGCACGCTGATCGTCGCCGAGCGCAACAGCCGCATCCAGATCTTCGACGAGAGCGCCTCGACTGGCGGCGGACTCGCCAGCGGCGTCGTCGAGATCTTCGTTGGCGATGGCGCGCAGGTCGAGTACTACGACATCAATCGCTGGGGCGATGAGGTCCAGAACTTCAAGACCGTCCGCGCCATCCTCGGCCGCGACTCCACCTTCACCGCGCTCGCCGCCGGCATCGGCAGCAAGCTCACAAAGATGCGCCTCGATGTCGAGATGCCGCAGCCCGGCGCGCGCACGAAGCTACTCGGCCTGACCTTCGGCGACAAGAGCCAGCACTTCGACTACAACACGCTGCAGAACCACGTCGGCCACCACACGATAAGCGACCTCCAGTTCAAATCGGCGCTGAAAGAGAACTCGTCGCTCGTCTGGTACGGCATCACGCGCATCAACGAGACCGCCGGCGGCAGCGAGGCCAACCAGACGTCACGCAACCTGCTGCTCAGCGAGCACGCCAAGGCGTCGCCGATCCCGATCCTCGAGATCAAGGCACACGACGTCTCGAAATGCAGCCACGGCGCCACCGCCGGCCCCGTCGAAGAGACCGAGCTGTTCTACCTGGAGTCGCGCGGCGTGCCGAAAGACACAGCGGAGCAGATGCTCGTCGAAGGCTTCTTCGCCGACCTCATCGACCGCATCCCGAGCGCACCCGTCCGCGATCGCGTCATGTCCGCCGTCCTCGCGAAGTTGGGCCAGCGCCTCGAATCGCTGACCTACGACGAGGTGCTGAGCGCATAGATGGAACGCGGTGTAGGGGCGCTGCTCGCCGAGCCCCGGTCGGTCGCGATGAGGCGAACGGAATACGACGCGAGTCGCCGGGCGTTGCTTTCTGCCGATGGTCGAAAACAAATTGAACCGCCGGGACACTCGGCAAGACAACAGGAACACAACCGAACGTGACACAGACCACCGTCGCCAAACTATCCGAAACGCCCCCCGGCACGATCTCCGTCCACGAGATCGATGGCAAGCGCATCGCGCTCTGCAACGTCAACGGCCGCTTCTACGCCATCGACGACGTCTGCACGCACGACGGCGGCCCGCTCGACCAGGGTGAGCTCGAAGGCGATCTCGTCGAATGCCCGCGTCACGGCGCGAAGTTCGATGTCACGACCGGCCGCGCCGTCGTGCTGCCAGCCGTGCGTCCGGTGAAGACGTACGCCGTCGAAATCGATGGCGACGATGTGAACGTGGATCTGGACTGACAAATGACAAACGCAACATTCGTCGACTGGGTCGCGCCGCACGCCGCAAGCTATCGCGCCGTCCGAGCTGAGGCCGTGACTCTCGCACTCGCGGCGACGCAAGAGGATCTCGTGCATGGAACGGGCGACACCGGTTGGACAGTGCTTGACGAGATCGTCCATCTGGCGATAGCGGACGAGGACTTCATTCGCGTCCTCACGACCGTCATCGAAGGTCAGGTACTGGACACGAGCATCTTCGGCGACATCGACAGCCGCAATGCCGAAAATCTGTTGAAGGGGCGCAACCGGCCGATACCGGAGCTTGCGACGGCGCTCAAACACAACAGCGTTACGCTCGTGGAGTTGTTGTCGCGGCTAAACGCATCGGACGAGTTCCGTCAGCCGGAAGGGTTTCCATTCACGCTCGGCAAACTCGTCGCAGCGTACGGAATGCACGCGCCGTACCACGTCGCACAGCTAAAGGACGCGCTCGGGCGCGCATAGACACATGAACTACGACGTAGACCAGATCCGCAAAGACTTCCCGATACTCACCCGCACCGTCCACGGCGTCCCGCTCGTCTATCTCGACAACGCCGCGACGACGCAGAAGCCGCGCTCCGTGATCGACACGCTCGTCCACTACTACGAGCACTACAACGCCAACATCCACCGCGGCCTCCACACACTCGCCGAAGAGGCGACGGCGGCATACGAAGCGTCGCGCATGAAGATCGGTCGCTTCATCAACGCCGAGCATCCGGAAGAAGAGATCATTTTCACCCGCAACACGACGGAGTCGATCAACCTCGTAGCCAACGCCTGGGGCCGCAAGTTCCTCAAGCCCGGCGATGAGATCGTCTTCACCGCGATGGAGCATCACAGCAACCTCGTGCCGTGGCAGATGATCGCGCTCGCAACCGGCGCCAAGCTCCGCTACATCGAAATCGACAACGACGGCCGCCTGATCTGGGACGACGTGCTCGCGAAGATCGGCGAGAAGACGAAGATCGTCGCCATCACGCAGATGTCCAACGTGCTCGGCACGATCAACCCGATCAAGGAGATCGCCGCGCTCGCCCACAAGTTCGGCGCGATGATCATCGTCGATGGCGCGCAGAGCGTGCCGCACATGCCCGTCGACGTCCGCGACCTCGACTGTGACTTCCTCGCGTTCTCATCGCACAAGATGCTCGGGCCCACCGGCGTCGGCGTCCTCTACGGCAAGCGCGATGCCCTCAACGCCATGGATCCGTTCCTTGGCGGCGGCGAGATGATTATGAAGGTGACCTACGAGTCGAGCACCTACGCCGCGCTTCCGAACAAGTTCGAGGCCGGCACGCCGAACATCGCCGACGTCATCGCCTTCGGCGCCGCCATCGATTATCTCGAAGCGCTCGGCATGGATGCCGTTCGCGCTCACGAGATCGAGATCACCCAGTACGCCATCGATGCGCTGAGCGCCGTCGAAGGCGTCACCATTTATGGGCCGAAGGACGCGCTGCAGAGGGGGGGCGCCGTCACGTTCAACTACGGCGATCTGCACCCGCACGACCTCAGCCAGGTGCTCGATCAGCAGGGCATCGCTATCCGCGCCGGCCACCACTGCGCGCAGCCCCTCATGCGACGTCTCGACTGCGTGGCGACGGCCCGCGCGAGCTTCTACATTTACAACAGGAAGGACGAGGTCGACGCGCTGGTCGATGGACTGGGCGCCGCCGATCGCATTTTCGGACATGGCACAGCCAGAGTTGCAGCTGGATGAGCTCTACCGCGAGCTGATCCTCGATCACTACAAGAGCCCGCGCCACCATCAGCGCCTCGAAGCGCCCGATGTTGTTGCTGAGGGCTACAACCCCGTGTGCGGCGACGAGATCGAGATGGAGTTGAAGTTCGACGGCGATCGCCTCAACGACATCGGCTTCATCGGCCGCGGCTGCTCGATCAGCCAGGCGTCGGGATCGATGATGTCCGATCTCGTCAAGGGCAAGGACATCGCCGAGATCCGGCACCTCAGCGACGAGTTCAAGCAGATGATGACCGAGCCCGACGGCAGCGTGCCCGACGACCTCGGTGATCTCGAAGCGCTGCAGGGCGTCGCGAAATTCGCCGTTCGCGTCAAGTGCGCGACGCTCGCATGGCACACGCTCGCCGACGGCATCGAACAGCATCAGAAGGGCGACGGCAACGTCAGAAGGGAAGAACTGTGATCCCCGTCAAGCGACTCAATCACGCCGTGTTGTACGTGACCGATCTCGATCGCTCCGTCGACTTCTACCAGCGCGCCTTCGGGTTCGAGGAGATCGCCCGCGAGGGCGGCCAGATGGCCTTCCTCCGCGCCGCCAACTCGACGAACCACCACGATCTCGGCTTGCTCGCCGTCGGCGCAAACGCGCCGCGCCCGCCGCGCGGCTCGACCGGCCTCTACCACCTTGCCTGGGAAGTCGGCGCGATCGAGGACCTGCAGCAGGCAGCCGTCGATCTCGTCGAGCTGAACGCGCTCGCCGGCCAGAGCGATCACGGCGCCACAAAGTCGCTCTACGGCGCCGACCCCGACGGCAACGAATTCGAGATCATGTGGATGGTCCCCCGCGACCAATGGGGCGAACACAACCGCCGCGCCATAATCGCCCCCCTGAACATGCAACAAGAAGTAGCCCGCTACGGCGCGTCTTCAAAGTAAGATCGAAACGACAAACGATGTCATGTCGCAACCCCCGGACTGCGCACGATGCTCTGTAGGGGCGGCCCGATGTGGCCGCCCGCGTACGAACGACGGCGCTGTTTGTCGCCGATCGATCTCTCGTATATGTCATCCTGAGCGAATCGAGGGATGTCATCCTGAGCGAACCGAGGGATGTCATCCTGAGCGAAGCGAAGGATCTACGCCGGCCGCCACCTGAACTAACACCAAACAGAACGACAACACCGATCAAGACACCGACGCCAAACGCCGAAGCACCCACAAACTGGAGCACACAATGTCCGTCAAATGCCTGCTGTCCGAAGAACTGATCATGGAGCGCGTCAAGGACGTCTTCGACCCCGAGATCCACATGAGCATCGTCGAACTCGGCCTCGTCTACGGCGTCGACGTCACGGACGACGGCGTCGTCACCGTCGAGTACACGCTGACCAGCCCCGGATGCCCCCTCGGCGCCGTC
>JBBQVO010000137.1:0-9272 GCA_038211505.1 Dehalococcoidia bacterium
GTTCACGTTGCTCGCCGATGTCCGACGCGGCCGCCGCCCGAGCTTCACCGACGCAGCACGGCCGGAGATCGCCGCTCCGATCGTCGACGCGTTTGTGGCGGCGATGCGAGCCATGGGCGTCGGCGTCGCCGCCGGATCATTCGGCGCGCACATGCTCGTCGAATTGGCGAACGATGGCCCGGTCACCATCGCGTTCGACAGCGGCTCGCTAGATCTCCCGCGCCGCGCGTAGGCAACTCTCGCTCGTTCCAGCAGTGCCGGGCGTCGATGTTGAGAGTGCCTACTCCTTGAGCGTCGCGAGTCAATGCATCTCTTTGTGAGGGACGTGACCTTCGAGGTGCAAACAGAGAACTGCCGTGGGGAGAAGTGTGAGCCCGGCACCCTGGACGCAAGAGACTCATTTAGAACAATGATCGCTCAGGGCGCGTCTCATTCAAAGCGCGCCAGCGCTCGAGACATTAGGACGAAAAAGCTGCGATGGTGGTGGCCGAAGCTGGCGCGCCAGGAGCCGAGCCGCATTCGCGCCTACCGTCCGACCGTTCGCTCGTCAGGAAGGCTGGATCCGGCCAACACCGTTGTCATTATCCCCGCGGAACCTAGCACGAGCCGCTGAGGCAGACCTTGGCTTTGTTGAACGACGAGACGATGGCGCCGCGGAACGCGACGACGGCGGACACCACGACGGCGATGGCGATGACGGCCATGATCAGGCCGTATTCGGCGAGCGTCTGGCCATCTTCGTCGGAGATTCTCGACTCAATCGAATCCAGGAATATGAGTGCGCGAAGCGCAACGTTTCGTAGCATGGGAAACTCCCCGCCTTCCGGCGACGGCAATGGTGGCGGTGCGTTCCTATTCAGCATCGGCCGCGATCGTCGGCGTCGTAGGGTGCGCGGCGTTAGATCGTCGCTTTGTCACACTCGCTCTACAGCAAGCTCTTCGCCGGGGGGACGGGCAAAACGAAACAGCCCGCCGACGGCGGGCTGTGAGGCTGATCTATGGCTCCCTGGGCAGGACTCGAACCTACAACCAATCGGTTAACAGCCGATTGCTCTACCATTGAGCTACCAGGGAAGGTAACGCGCTCGCTCGACGTTGAGCCGCGAGACGCGGTTCCGCATCCTGCGCCCCCATCAAACGGTTTAACCGCGAGATGCGGGCACGCATCGAACGGAGTCGGCCTCGCATACTAGCGAATCGCCCATCGCCTCTCAAGACGCAGCGCCGCATAGCCGCAACGGATGTTGACGCAACACATCTGAAGCACCCGGCCCATCAAGCCGCATGCGGCGCCTGATACATTGACCTTCGGGATGTGCATGTGACCGAACGACGAGAGATTCTGCGCACTGAGGGGCTCTGGAAGCGCTACGGCAAGATTACGGCCGTCGCCGGCATGGATCTGCAGGTCTACAACGGCGAGGTCTACAGCTTCCTCGGGCCCAACGGCTCCGGCAAAAGCACGACCGTCGGCATGATCCTCGGCCTCGTTCGGCCGACGAAAGGCCGCGCACTCGTCTTCGGCGCCAACATGGCGACGCACCCGTGGCCGGCGCTGAAGAAGATCGGCGCCGTGATTGAGACGCCCGCGTTCTACCCCTACCTCTCCGGTTGGGACAACCTGCGGGCCATCGCGATTGCGCTCGGCGACGTGCCGAACGCGCGCATCCACGAAATGCTCGAGCTCGTCGGGCTGCGTGAGCGCGGCGGCGATCCCTACAAGACGTACTCACTCGGCATGAAGCAGCGCCTCGGCATCGCGTCGACGCTGCTGCGCGATCCCGATCTGATCATCCTCGATGAGCCGACGAACGGTCTCGACCCCGCCGGCACGCGCGAAGTGCGCGAGCTGATCCCGCAGCTGGCGCGGCAGGGACGCACGGTGTTCCTCTGCAGCCATCTGTTACACGAAGTGCAGGCTGTGAGCGATCGCGTCGCCATCGTCAAGAAGGGGCGGATGGTGGCGCAGGGCACCGTCGCCGAGTTGCTCGGCCACGGGCAATACTTGCAGATGCGCGCCGCCGATAACGATGCGCTGGCGCGCGCGCTCGGTAGTGTGCCCTTCGTCAGCGCCGTCGAGCGGGTCGACGGCTTCGTGCGCGCGACGGCGCCGACCGATCGGGCATCGGAGCTCAACAAGATTCTCGCGACGCAGGAGATCTACCTCTCCGAGCTGAAGCCGTGGGACATGGACCTCGAGAGCGTCTTCCTCGACCTGACGGGCGAAGAGCTGGGGCAGGAGACCGCCGTATGACGATGCAGCGCCTGATGTGGATGGAGTTCTTCAAGCTGCGCAAACGGATGATGACGTGGGTCGTCGCCGGCGTCACGATCGGGCTGATCATTCTGCTCTACACGATCATCTGGAGCATTAGCGGCAAAGCCGGCAGCTTCCGCGACAATGGGTCAATTGTGTTCTATTCACAGCTGCGACGCAGCCTCTTCCTCGAAGCGGGTGTGCCGTTCTCGCTGCAGATCGTGGCGACGTTCGGCAGCTTGCTGGCGATTATTCTCGCAGCCGGCGCGGCCGGCGGCGAGTACTCATGGGGCACGGTGCGGCTGATGGCGACGGCGTCGAGCGGCCGCCTCCGGTTGATCATCGCCCGCTTCATCGTCGTTGCCGGGCTCGTCGCGCTGCTGACGCTGATGACGGCGATCGTCGCGCTCGCCTACAGCGCGATCATCACGCAGACGAACGGCGGCAGCGACTTCAGCTTCATCACCGTCGGCTTCGTGAAGGATCAGTGGCTGGCCTACGGCCGCACGCTGTACGTCATGTTGCCCTTCGTGTCATTGGCGTTCGCGGCCGCCGTCATCGGACGTTCGACGCTCGCCGGCGTCGGCTTCGGGCTCGGCGTCTTCTTCGTCGAGCCGCTGGTCAGCGAGCTGATGCGCGTCGGCGGCAGCCGCTGGCAGCACGTGCCGAACTACCTGCTCTCGACGAACCGCAACGTCATTCTGCTGCAAAACAAGTTCCCGCCGTACCTGCCGCGATTCAGTTTCGGGCCGTCGGCACGTGACCTGCAACAGCAGGGCGCCTACGCGCCGACCGGCGCCGCGATCATCCTCGGCGTCTACATCGTCGTGTTTCTGACGCTGGCGTTCGTCGCCTACCGCCGCCGCGACATCACCGCCGGCACCGGCGCCTAGTTCGGTACACTCCCTCTCGCGACGACGAGAGGAGCGCCCGATCGACCTCCTGCACCTGATCCGCGTCGAATTCTTCAAGCTGCGCAAGCGCATGATGACGTGGGTCGTCGCCGCGATCATGGTCGCGCTGATCATTCTGCTCTACTCGATTCTCTGGAGTATCAGCGGCCGCGCCGGCGGCTACTTCGACAGTGACCTCGGCCGCCGCGTAGCGTATCAGGAGTTGCGACGCGGGCTCTTTCTCGAAGCCGGTGTGCCGTTCGCGCTGCAGATCGTCGCGACGTTCGGCGCGCTGCTGGCGATCATCCTCGCCGCGGGCGCGGCCGGCGGCGAGTACTCGTGGGGCACGGTGCGACTGATGGCGACGGCGTCGAGCGGGCGCCTACGTCTCATCACGGCGCGGCTGCTTGTCGTCGCAACACTGATCGCCGTCGGAGCTCTGCTCGCCGCGATGGTCGCGCTCGGCTACAGCGCGATCATCACGACATACAGCGGCGGCTCCGACTTCAGCTTCATCGATCGCCGATTCATCATCGATCAGTTCGTCGCCTACGCGCGGACGCTGTTGGCTCTCGCGCCGTTCGTGACGCTCGCGTTTGCGGCGGCGATCATCGGCCGCTCGACGCTCGCCGGCGTCGGAACGGGCATCGGCGTCGCATTTCTCGAGCCGCTGATCAGTAGTCTGATGCGGCTCGGCGGCACGCGCTGGCAGCAGGTGCCGAACTACCTTATCGCCGCAAACGAACAGGTCGTGCTGATCCAGAACAAGGTGCCGGCGGCGCTCCCGCGCATCGGGCCATCGGAGCGCGATCTCGCGCAGCGTGGCGCGCATTCGCCCGAAGTAGCAGCGCTGATCCTCGTCGCATACACGGCGGCGTTCATCACGATCGCCTTCGTCGTCTACCGGCGTCGCGACATCACATCGGGAACGAGCGCGTGAACGGCGCTGCTAACAGGGGGCGTCGCCCTCGAAGATCGTGCTGAAGTAGATGCGGCCGCCGGCGCCTTCCGTGACGCCGCTCCCGAAGCGCGTGTAGTGACAGTTCATCATGATGTCGAGATGTTCCGGGCTGCGCGTCCATTTATCGATCGTGCGCGCCGCCGTCTCCGTCCAGTCGTAGTTGTTGACTTCGAGATTCTCGCCCGCCCAGGCGTGCGGGATGCCCTCGCGATCCATGACGCAAATGACGGTGCAGCCGTCAGCAAAGTCGTGGCCAAAGTGGCCGCGCGACGCCATGTCTTCGGTGTGGCTGCGCGCGATCCGCGCCAGATCGTTGTCGACGGCGAGCGGCTGCAGCCCCGCCTGCGTGCGCAGCGCGTTGATCCGCACGTACGTCTCCGATTCGGCGTCATCGTCGCGCGCGCACGCGGCAAACACGAGCAATGAGAGCACGGCGAGCAGCAGGCACCCGAACAGCGCGCGCCTCGTCATGACGCGTCGCTCCGCGCGCACGCGACACGATCTCTCGCGGCGGGATCAGTTGTACCGATGGAGATGAAAGGAGCGTCAGCGCGTCGTGCGCCGAGGCGGTCGGGCGATCCGGTGTGGCGGCATCGATCTTCCAACGGTCGCCACTATACCATCGATCGCGGCGACGGCGATACGCGCGCGATTGACATAGCGTGATCGGTGGCGCGACGAGCCCTCACCCCGGCTTCGCCACCCCTCTCCCTCAGGGGGAGAGGGGCCTCATGCGGCGAGGGGTATTGGACGCGGACAAGTTTCGTCTGCCTGCTCGCGACGTGGCTACGAATCGGAGTCTTGCCTTCTCGTCTCGCCGTCATCATCATCGTCCGACACGATCACGTCGGTGATGATGGCGACGACGTCGTCGGCTCCGATCCTGTCGCGCAGCACAAAGGCGACGACTGCGACGACGGCGATGCCGCCGGCCGCGAGTGCGATCTTCTTCGCGACGCGCGCGCTAACGCGACGTGTCGGCGCCTCCTCGGCCATCGCCGCATCGGCGGCGAACACAGCGCTGCGCTCGACGCCCGCCACCGTCTTCTCCCATTCGCGCCGCACGTACGTCGTCGATGACGGGCCGCCGACGGTGACACTCTCGCGCCGCGTCTCGTCAATCGTCAGCGCGCGGTCTGCGTGCGCGGCCGCCGTCTCGGCGGCGGGTGCATCGTCGGTGTCCGTCGCGCGCGACATCTCGGGCGCGATCGGTGCGGGTTCGGGCGCGGGCGGGCGCAGTGCGTCGTTGCAGGATTGGCGCGGGGTGTGCTGTTCGTCGCAGAAGTCGTCGTGCATGTTGTCGTTCTTCGCCTGCTGCGTGATTCGTTATGTCGTGCCACTTGCGGTCAATCGGTGGTTCGTTTGGTAATTTCACGTTCCGTACCGAGGGGAGGTTCGTTTGGCAGTTTTCCGTTTTCTCGCCTCGTACGGCGGCGGAGGTTTGTTTGGCAGTTTTGTGTTTTCGTCCCGGATCGGGTCGCCGGTTCGTCATGATGGGAAGACCAATTCGTGTTGACGGCGCCGCAGCGGTGTCCCACACCGACAGGTCTGAAGACCTGTCCCTACGGCCGTGCGATCGACCCAACCGCTATCCACCATCCACCGACCGCTATCTGCTATCCGCTATCCGTTATCCGCTATCCGCTATCCGCTATCCGCTATCCGCTATCCGCTATCCGCTGCGATCGTAACGCAACCGATACGCGCTGACGATACCGAACATGAGGGCGCAGAGCGCGGCTGTGACGGCGACGCCCTTCGACGGGCCGGCGCCGACGAGTACTTTGCCCTGGAGCCACGGGATGGCGATGCCGCCGCCGTTGCCCATCGTCACGGTCGCCGCCGTCGCGCTCGCCGCCGCGCCCTCCGACGCGATGGCGATCGTCGCCGGCCAGATCGGGCCGAAGCAGAGGCCGGCGCCGAACGCCGCCGCGGCGCTGATCGCGATGTTGCCGGACGCCAGCGCCAGCACGATCGCCGAGACGCCGCCACCCGCGACGCACGCTGACAGCAGCGCGCGCGCTGTACGCCCGCGCGCGAAGTAGACGCCACTGATGATACGCCCGAGGGCGAGCGCCCCCCAATAGCCGGATGTCAGCAGCGCGCCGGCGAAGACGCTCGCGTGCGCCGTCTCGCGCGTGTACGACGACACCCACGAGCCGAGGCCGAACTCGGCGCCGACGTAGAGGAACAGCACGCCGCCCATGATCCATGCCGTCGGGTTGCCCGGCAGCGCGAACTCGTCGTCGGGCGCGGCGATCGGGCGATGAACGGCGACGTCGGCGACGATCATCAGCACGAGCGTGGCGGCGATGACGCACGCGATGCCGGCATAGACGATCAAGCGCTCGCCCGTCGCGGCAAGTACGGCGCCGGCCCAGATCGGCCCGATGATCGCGCCGATGGCGAAGTAGACGTTGAGCCGGTTGACGGCGCTCGGCACGTCGCGCGATGTCTGCGCGACGAGGATGTGCGTCGCCGCGACGATCAGCCCGTCGCCGACGCCGAGAATGACCGCGGCGAGCAGCGCCACCGGCCACGTCGGCGCGAACGCGAGCAGCAAAATGCCGCCCGTCGCGCCGCTCAGCCCGGCGATGCACAGCACGCGCGTATCGTGCCCGTGCAACGCCAGCGCGATCGTGGCCGACGCCGCGATCGACCCGATGAAGAGCGCGGTCAGCAGCAACCCCGCCGTGTCGAGCGAGACGCCGAGATCATCGGCGATGAACGGCAGCGCCGGCCCAAACGCCGCCCCGTAGAGGCCGAGGCAGAAGAGCGCCATGAAGGCCGCCGCGTGCAGAAGTCGGTAATCGGGATCGTCGGCGGGGGCGGGGTGCATGATCGTGAGGGTATCGAGTGCGATCATCGCGCGATAGAGAGGAGCGACTAGACGAATTCACGACACGTCGAGGGTGCGTGGTACCTGTCATTCTGGACGCAGTGAAGAACCGCAGGTGCCCTGGGTGGCATCTTGTCCGGTTAGCCTCCAGGGGTCGTCCGTTGAGTTGGGGCTGCGGATGCGACCGACGAAGATACACACAGGCCACCTGCGGTTCTTCACTGCGTTCAGAATGACATTCGACGCCTGCCAACGCCTATGTCGCCGCGTTGCCCCATGGCGATTCGGGCGATTGGCTCGCCGCGATGAAGCACGGATAATGTCGCAAGACAAAGCATCTACCCGCAATTTGATGTCGCGATCGATCGAGAGGAGCGCACAATGCAATCCGTGAGTGAACTCAAGGAGCGTGTCGAGAAGGCAGATCTGTGGCCGGAGAGTACCAACGACGATCGATGCGACAACTGCCGCTTCTACAAAGTGATTAAGGAAGGCATCGGGTTTTGCGCGCATCGGGAACTGGACATGGTCGTCGGCGGCCCGTGGTGGTGCAAGCTATGGGAAGCCGCCGCAACGACGCCGAAGCCATCTTAGCCCGCGTAGTGCTACTGGCGGGATGACGCACGCGGCGGATCAAAATGAAAGAACTTCGATGAAAACAACAGAACTCGGCTCGACCGGCGTCACGATCTCCAACCTCTGTCTCGGCACGATGCAGTTTGGGTGGACGGCGGATGAGGCGGCTTCGGTGACCGTGATGGATGCGTTCGTCGAGGCGGGCGGCACGTTCATCGATACGGCGGACATCTATAGCAGCTGGTCGCCGGGGAACCCGGGCGGCGTCTCGGAGGAGATCATCGGGCGCTGGATGAAGGCGCGCGGCAACCGCGATCGTGTCGTCATCGCGACGAAGGTGCGCGGCGCGATGTGGAAGGGCGACGACGCCGAGGGACTCAGCCGCGCCCACATCACGCGCGCCGTCGAGGACAGCCTCCGCCGTTTGCAAGTCGAGACGATCGATCTGTATCAGTGCCACTGGCCGGACGTGAAGACGCCGATCGAGGAGACGCTGACGATCTTTGGATCGCTGATCGAGTCGGGAAAGGTGCGCTACATCGGCGCGTCGAACTACTCCGTCACGCAGCTGCAGGATGCGCTGAACGCCGCCGGCGACACGGCGCTGCCACGCTTCTCGACGCTGCAGCCGCACCACAATCTCGTGCATCGCGGCGAGTACGAAGCGGAGTTGGCGGCGCTGTGCGATCGCGAAGGCATGGGCGTCATCCCGTACAGCCCGCTGGCGGGCGGATTCCTCACCGGCAAGTACCGCAAGGGTCAGCCGCTGCCAGAGAGCCAGCGCGCCGGCCGCGCGAAGGAGTACATGACCGACCAGGGTTTCGCCGTCATCGATGCCCTCGACGCCGTAGCGAAGTCGCACAGCACGACGATCCCGGCCGTCGCGCTGGCGTGGGAGATGACGCGCCCCGCCATCAACGCGCCGATCATCGGCGCCAACGACGTCGCGCAGCTGCGCGCGCTGCTGCCAGCGTCGGAGTTGGTGTTGTCGGCGGATGAGGCAGCGGCGTTGGATGCGGCGAGTGTGGGGATGTAGTCGACCCGCGGCCCAAGCGCCGCGCTCAGTTGTAGGGGCGGCCCCGCGTGGCCGCCGGTGTTCGACCGAATAGAAGACGCGGTTCGCGATGCCGTCATCCGAACGACGTGCGCGCTTCGCGTCGGGACGACGTTGGCGTCCGACGTAGATTCTTCGCTTCGCTCAGAATGACAGGTGGCGCGTTAACTGAGTCGCGTCGCGCGCAACGACCGGGCGCGGGACAATGACCCCGCAACACGAAGTCGGCCATCTTGACCCACGATCCCAACCGATCCTCTGTGCCTCTGTGGTGAACGTCAGACCTATCGGCGGAGGCTGGCGGCGGGTTTGATCTCGTGGGCGCGCGGCATGAGGATTTCGTCGACGAGGCCGTACTCTCTCGCCTGCTCGGGGTTCATGTAGAAGTCGCGGTCGAAGTCTTTGCGGATCTGCTCTTCTTCCTTGCCGGTCTGCTTCGCGAGGATGCCCACCAGGATGTCGTTGACGCGCAGCATCTCGCGCGCCTGGATCTCGATGTCGGACGCCTGGCCGCTGATGCCGCCGCCGCCGAGCAGCGCCTGGTGCATGTGAATCGTCGCGTTCGGCATGCAGTAGCGCTTGCCGGGCGCGCCCGAACACAGCAGCACCGTCCCCATGCTCGCCGTCATGCCGACGGCGTACGTCGCGATGTCCGGCCGGATCAGCTGCATCGTGTCATAGATCGCCAGCCC
>JBBQVO010000138.1:0-9193 GCA_038211505.1 Dehalococcoidia bacterium
TTGCTCGCCGCCGGCTTGACGTTTGAGGTCGTGCCCGGCGTCACGTCGGCGATCGCCGCGGCGGCGTACGCGGGCATCCCGGTGACGCATCGCGCGCTCGCGTCGTCGTTCGCCGTAATCACAGGGCACGAAGATCCGACGAAGCCGGATGCCAGCATCGATTGGGCGAAGATCGCGACCGGCGTCGACACGCTGATCTTCCTGATGGGCGTCGGGCGGCTGACGGAGATCGTCGGGCGGTTGATTGAGCACGGGCGCGCTGCCGAAACACCGGTCGCCGTCGTCGAATGGGGCACGCTGCCGCGCCAGCGCGTCGCGACCGGCACGTTGGCGACGATCGTCGATGCCGTCGCGGCGGCGGGCATCGGCGCGCCGGCGATCACGATCGTCGGCGAGGTGGCGGCGCTGCGCGACGAACTCCGCTGGTTCGATCGCCGCCCGCTCTTCGGCAAGCGGATCCTCGTCACGCGCACACGGCAGCAGGCCAGCGAGCTTTCGCGCGCGTTGGCCGCGCAGGGCGCTGAGGCCGTCGAGCTGCCGACGATCGAGATCGTGCCGTCACACGACGCCGCAGAACTGGCGACGGCGATCGACGATCTGAAGTCGTCGGGCTACGGCTGGGTGATCTTCACGAGCGCGAACGCCGTCGATCTCTTCATGCGGCATCTCCGCGACGCCGGGTTGGACGCGCGCGCGTTCGGACGTGCGCAGTTGGCGGCGATCGGTCCCGGCACCTCCGAAGCGCTCACGCGCCACGGTCTGCGCGCTGATCTTGTACCGGCGCGGTACGTGGCTGAGAGTCTACTCGAAGCGCTTTCGTCGCGCGTGCTTCGTGGGCAGCGTGTGATGCTGCCGCGCGCGGAAGACGCGCGCCAGATTCTGGTCGACGGCCTCGAGGCCGTGGGCGCGCGCGTGCACGAGCTCACGCTCTATCGCTCCGCCGTGCCGTCCGATCCCGACGCCGAGGGTCTGCGCCGTCTGCGCGACCGCGAGATCGATGTTGTGACATTCGCCAGCTCGTCATCGGTACGCAACCTGATTGCGATGCTCGGCGGCGACGCGTCCCCACTGCGCGACGTGACGATCGGCGCGATCGGCCCCGTGACGGCGCAAGCCGTGCGCGACGCCGGGATCACGCCGGCGATCGTCGCGGAGGAGTACACGATCGACGGGCTGGTGGCGGCACTGGTCGAGCACATCGAACGGGATGAGAATTAGCGCTCGCGGATCCTCACGCTGATCGCCTTGCCATCCGGAAGGAACGCCGTGCGCAGCCGCCGATCGTCGAGAATGCGACGCCGATACTGCGCGCCTGCCGCAAGCCACGGGTGACCGGACGGCAAGTGCTGTCCGAGAAACAAGTTCGAAGTCACAAGCATCCCGCCGGGCGCGAGCAGCCGGAGAAACTCATCGAGATCGCGCACATACTCATCGACGTCGCTGTCGACGAAGATGAAGGATGAACCGACGACGCTCGCGGAGATCGGTGAGTGGGTACGCGAGACGGCGCTTACGCGTGACGACTTCGCCGACGTGTTCGCGGCCTCAGACCTGCATCGCATCGAGCACGGGCCGGAGTGTGACGTCTACGCAACGAGCAGCGGCGCGCTTCTCGCCGCGCTCGTCGCCGGCACGAACGCGAAACGGATACTGGAGATCGGCTGCGGCATCGGCTACGGCGCGCCCTGGCTCGCTGCGGGCTCCGGATCGGAGGGACGCGTCGAGACCTGCGAGAAAGATGCGACGCACGCATCCCTTGCACGCGAACAATTCGCTCGCCACGGTGTGCGCGATCGGATTGTTGTTCACGAAGGGCCGGCGATCGACACGCTTGCCGGGCTTGCGGGGCCGTACGACCGGTGTCAGCATGTCGTGCTCCTAGCATGATCACTCCAGCCAGATAGAATGTGTCCGAGTGTAACCCCGCTCGCACAGGAGGAGCATGGATCGCGGTGAGCTCGCCACACGTATCTTCCGCACGGCGCACCTGACGGGCAGTTTCCGGCTGCGATCCGGCGCAACCAGCGATGAGTACTTCGATAAGTATCTCTTCGAGTCTGATCCGGCGCTGCTGCGCGAAATTGCGCGGGGGCTGGCGCCGCTGGTCGGCGACGGCGTCGATCTGCTCGCCGGGATGGAAATGGGTGGCATTCCCGTCGCGACGGCGCTATCGATGGAGACGGGGCGGCCGGCGGTGTTCGTCCGCAAGACAGCGAAGGCCTATGGCACCTGCAAGTTCGCCGAAGGTCCGCCGATCACCGGCAAGCGCCTGCTGATCATCGAAGACGTCGTGACATCGGGTGGCCAGATCATCGAATCAACGGCGGCGCTCCGCAGCGAAGGCGCGACGATCGAGCGCGCAGTGTGCGTCATCGACCGATCCGCCAACCACGACGCGCTGACGGCGATCGGTGTCGGGCTGACCGCGCTGTTCACGATGGCGGAGTTAAAGTCTGCAGCGCCCTCGGCCTGAGAACCGGCGGCTAGCCGATGCTGGCGAGCGCATGTTCGCGAGCGGGTGACGTACCGTATGCGACTGACGGTGACGCGTCGTCGGCGCGCGACACTGCGTATTGCGAGGGCACGATCACGTCATCGGGTGCGAGCGCCGTCTCGCGGAGGAACTGCGTGACCGAGGCGGCGTTCGCGACGAACATGCGGTTGACGGCCGGCGCAACGATCAGCTCCAACGTGCTGGCGATGCTCGCGGCGGCGGAGGTCGCGATCGGGTTGTTCACCGTGCGCGACGGCGCCAGCGTGGCGAAGGGATCAAGCCAGAACGCCCATTGCTCGGCGAGGAAGCAGGCCCAGAGTTCGGCGTTGTTGGTGGTGGGTTCGCATGCATCCATGCCGCTACTCCCATGCTCTCGGCTCTTCAGTTCGGACGAGATCGCTCGCCGCCGGCGGCGGCATCAGAGGCGGGACCGTGGCGGGCTGAGAGCGTACTCTAGGGCTCGCCGCGTTGCACCCGCATCACAGCGCCGCGCCCCGGCGTTGCAACTCATCATGAATGATACATCAGCGAGTCAAGCCGTGATTCTGCTGCAACATAACGGCGGTGGGTCCTGGGTTGTCGGTTGTGGGTTGGGTTGTTGAACGTACATGTGATCCTGACCGACGCGCTTAGAAACCTCGTCCGAGCAGATGGATCGTCACGTCTCGATCCTGTACACCCGGAGAGTGGAGTTCCGACCGCTGCGCCGCGATGAGATCGAGCTGATCTGGACGATCGACAGGCGAGAGTTCATCGCCCGCACGTACCGCGTCCAGGCGGGCGAGCTGGTTCTCATCCCGCATAACTTCGACTCACCCGGCTGGCCCGCCGATACTCCGCGCACGATGACGCCGCTGCTGTATGAGTGCCACGATCGTGGCGGGGCATTCTTCGCTGCATTTGAAGGTGAGCAGATGGCAGGGGCCGCCGTTCTTGATGCTGTCTGGCGAGGAGAGCGGCACGATCTTCTGCAACTCGAGTTGATGCACGTTGGACGCGATTATCGCGGCCACGGACTCGGGACGCGGCTGTTTGAGCAGGCACGTGCGGAGGCGCGGAGTCGCGGGGCCGCAGGTCTGTACATCTCGGCAACACCGTCGGAGAATACGATCCACTTCTACCAGCGGCGTGGCGCGCTGCTGCTCCGTGCTCCTGACGCGGATCTGTTCGCCAAGGAGCCCGACGACATCCACCTATGGTGCCCTGTATGATCGCAGGCTTAACTTGCGATAGAAGTCACGTCCCATCGCCCGTCGCCAGCGCGCGCTTGGCGTCGGCGACGGTGAGGCGGCCGTCGTAGAGCGCGGTGCCAATGATCGCGCCTTCGAGCGGGAACTGGTTGAGCGCGATGATGTCCTCGACTGACGTGACGCCGCCAGAGTAGATCAGCGTCGCTAGCGATCCGGTCTCGCCGAGCACGTCGATCAGGTGGCGGACGATCGAGAAGTCGAGATGCTGCAGCATGCCATCGCGGCTGATGTCGGTGTAGATGACGTGCAGCGCGCCGCGATCTGCCATCGCTTTGATGAAGCCGTCGACGGGCGTGTCGCTGGTCTCGAGCCAGCCGCGCGTGGCGGCCATGCCGGCCCGGGCATCGACGGCGATCGCGATCTCGTCCGGATGCAGCGCGAGCGCTTCGGCCGTCGCATTCGGGCGCTCGACGGCGAGCGTGCCGAGCACGACGCGCTGGACGCCGGCGGCCAGCCAGCGTTCGATGTCGGCGAGATCGCGGATGCCACCCGCCACTTCGATCGGCGTCGCCGGCACGGCGCGGACGATCGCCCGAATCGCCTCATCGTTGACAGGGACGCCGTCGCGCGCGCCATCGAGATCGACGACGTGCAGCCGCGCCGCGCCAGCATCGACCCAGCGATGCGCCATCGCGACCGGATCGTCGCCGTACACGGTCTCGCGGTTGTAGTCGCCCTGCACGAGCTGCACGCACTTGCCGCCACGAATGTCGATCGCCGGAATGATGTCCATGTTGGTGATTGTAGCGAGAGCCGCGCCGCGACGAGCGGCTGTGGCCGGCGTTGCGTTCGCGCCGTGGCGCGGCGCGGCGCGGCGCGGCCGAGGATGGAAGGTGGAGGATGGAGGATGGATCCGGTAGATATCCAACCTCCATCGTCCACCTTCCATCCTCAGTTCGTGACCGCACGAATCGTGGGGCGCACATCCGAACGGACTTCGCGCCGAGAATCGACGGTTGACATCCGGCCCGCCGAGATTGAGAATGAACGGCGTTCATCCAGCGAGGTTCAACTTGACCAGCACGCCCATCATCGAGCGGAGCCGCCGCACCGAGCTTGCGAAAGCAGCCCGGCGCGAGGAGATCCTGGCGTCGGCCCGCCGCGTCTTCGCGAAGCAGGGCTTCCGCGGCACGACAATCGCCGATATCGCCGAGGAAGCAGGCACGGCGCTGGGCACGATCTACCTCTACTTCGCCTCAAAGGAAGAGGTGTTCGCGGCGCTCAACGAGCAGTTCGGCGAGTTAATCATCCAGGCCATGGCGGACGCACCGGCGGCGCTCTCGCTCGACGATACCGTGCGGCATCGCGTCCGCAACGTGTTCGAGACATGCGGCACGAATCGCGATCTCGTGCGCCTTGTCGTGTTGAATACCGATCGCGAGAGCGACGTGGCGAAGCGGCTGAAAGCTTCGGCGAAAGAACGCCACGCGCCGATGATCGACGCCATCACGCGCGGTATGGAAGCGGGTCTCGTGCGTACCGCGGATGCGGTGATCATGACGAATCTGGTGCTCGGTCTCGTGAGCATCGCCGTCTACCAGGCGTACGTGATCAGCGACGGCGGCAGCGCGGCCGAATATCGCGAGGCATGCGCCGACATGATCGTCTCTTATATGACGCCGCCGAGCGTCGCAGTAATAGCAGCAGCAGGTACAGGTAAGGCGGGGGCCGAGGAGTAGTCGTATGGCGATCATGGATCGAAACACCGGCGTGGAGCACGAAGGTCATCCGCCGGCACGCGCGGCGGATATGACGTGGCTGCGCGAATCGGCGACGTGGTTCGGCATCGCGGCCGCCGGCATGATGGTGGTCTTCATCGGGCTTGCGGTCGATGCCTATCGTCACAACCACAGCGCCGCCGAGGAGTCGCTGCTGAGCTTCGGCAACCCGGGCCACTTAATCGCGGCGATCGGGCTCGTGATGTCGTCCGCGGCGTCGCTCGTCGGGCTCTCGCTGACGTCGATGAAGAATCTGGCATCGCCGGAGCACGCGATCCGGCGCCTCGTGCCGGTGACAGTCGCGTGGGTCACGGTCACTGCCGTCGCCGTGGCATCGATCACGTACATCGGCGCTTCGGGGGCCACGCTAGGACACAGCCACGCGACAACCGCCGGGACGAGCGTCGTCGCGGCGGACGGACACGTGCATGCGACGACGGATTCCAGCGTCGTCGCGTCGGCCGATGACGCGGGCGGAGTGGCTGCCGGGTTGAAAGCGCAGGGCATCGACCCGAGCGGCGGCGGAGGTTCCATCGCGGCTGCCGGTTCATCGACACCGGGTTCGGGCGCGCAAGCGACGACCTCCGGTGGCACGACGACCACCGCGGACGCCGCGGGCGTCGCCGGCGCGCTGACGCAGGGATCGAACGGTCAGCCCGGCCACGTGCACGACCACGGCAAGCAGCCGACGTTCACCCAGGTCGACTCAATGGCGGAGTCACAACTGCTGCCGCTTTTCCCGGCGGACACGATCTCGGCCACGGACTTCCCGGCGTGGAAGGATCAGGTTGAGGCGGTGCGGCAGGTCGCGCTCAAGTTCCCAACGACCGATGACGCGGCCAAGGCCGGCTACATTCGCACGACGAGCGATGTGCCCTACATGGGCGAGCACTGGCTCAATTACGACTACGTGAAGAGCGGCATCTTCGACCCCAACAAGCCGCAGGGCCTGCTCTTCAGCAAGATCGACAACAGCGGCGTCGAGAAGCTTGTTGGCGTCTGGTTCCTGCTGATCCCCGGCATCAACGGCATCACGCGCGACGTCGAGCCGGTGGGCTTCGCCGGCAACCTCGATCTATGGCACGCGCACACAGGCCTCTGCCTCGTCGCGTTCAGCGGCGCCAGCGAGGGCGAGACGCGCGATAGTTGCAAGGCCAAGGGCGGAAGCTTCACGGCCGATCTCCGCTGGATGATGCACGTCTGGGTGGCGCCGCTACAGGAGAACCCCGACGGCGTCTTCGCCTACCTCAACGCCGATCTCTGGGCGAAGCAGCAGGCGGTGGCGAAGGCGGCGGCAGCGCCGACGGGCAGCGTCAACCAGTAGCGGCCGTACGACGAAACGCGGAACTGCGATCGAAGAAGAGGCTCGAATCATCGAGCCTCTTTCCTTTTTTCGATCGACCTTGACGAAACTTATGCGCCGGCCGCGCGCAGGCTACGGACGTCGGCGAGATGCGTTGATTCGTGATCGACCATGTGCTCGACCATCTGGCGGATGCTGATGCGGCCGCGCTCGACATGCTGGCCGGTGCGCGCCCAGTTCCAGTTGACGAGCGTCGTCAGGAGCGCGACAGTCTGGCCGCGCCAGTACGTCAGCTCGCGCATCATGTCGTCGATCGGGCGCTCCATGTAACCGTGTTCGCGCGCGTAGGCTTCCTGGTCGTAGCCCTCGAGCACGGGGTCGGTCTGCGTCGACATCATGTAGAGGCGCTTGTGGTAGACCTCCGTCGCGTCGCGCAGATGGCCGATGATCTCGCGGATGCACCACTGATCGGGCGTCGCACGGAACGTCGCCTCGGCCTCTGTCATGCCCTTGATCTCATCGGCGAGATTGCGCGGCATGATCCGCAGCGGCTCGACGAGATCTAGATGGCCGACGGTTCCCGGCTCGTTGCGGGGGTAGGTGAAGACGTTCGGCGTCTGGCTCGCCATGTGTGTCCTTATCACTCGAAAGTCTCGTGCGCGGCGTCTTCGTGGTCTTCGTGGCCCTTCGTGGCCCTTCGTGGATCCGATCTTAGCGTTCGACCGGTTGCGTTGCCAGCGTCCCCCCATCCGGCGATAGCCGCTGATTCAGCGTCGTTGTGGCGACGACGGCGCCATCGCGGAGGTAGAGGCGCGGGACGCGGGCGCTGATGCCGGCGAGGATCTCCCACGAGATGGTGTCCGCGAGCTCGGCGAGCTCGTCGGCCGTGATGCGCTCGTCGCCCTGGGCGCCGATGATCACGGCTTCGTCGCCGGCGGCGACACCCGGCACATCCGTGACATCGGCCATGGACATGTCCATCGCGATGCGTCCGGCGATCGGCGCGCGCCGGCCGCGGACGAGGACCTCTGCGCGATTCGACAGCGCGCGGCGATAGCCGTCGGCGTAGCCGCACATGATCAGCGCTATCTTCGATGGACGTTCCGAACGCCACGTGCGCCCGTACCCGACGGTGGCGCCGGGCCTGACATCGATCACGCGCCCGATCCGGCTCTTCAGCGTGAGCGCCGGGCGCAGCTCGATCGCGCCGCCTATGCCCGGCGCGGGCTCGATGCCGTAGATCGCCAGGCCGGCGCGGACGACGTCGAGCGCCATATCGGGCGCGGAGAGAATGCTCGCGGAAGCCGAGCAGTGGCGCTGCGGGATCCACGGCAGCCGGCGCGATGCCTCGATCAGCGCGTCGTACTGCCCGCGCGTGAATGCCTGGTCGCCCTCTTCCGCCGCCGCGAAGTGCGTGAACAATCCTTCGATGATGATCGATCGCAGCGTCCGCGCGCGTTCGGCGAAGGCGATCAGCTCGTCGAGCGGCAGGCCGTGCCGGTGCAGGCCGCTCTCGAGCTCGATGTGGATCGGCTGCGTGACGCCGCGCTCGCCGGCGCAGCGCGAGAGCGCGACCGCGACGTCCATCGAGTCGACCGTCGGCGTCAACCGCAGATCGACGATGCGTTCCGCCTCCGACGCCTGCGTGTAGCCGAGAATCAAGATCGGCGCGTCGATGCCGGCGAGCCGCAACTCCTCGCCCTCATCAACGCAGACGACTCCGAGCCCCGCCGCGCCGGCCTCGATGGCCGCACGTGCGACCGCGACGGCGCCGTGCCCGTACGCGTTCGCCTTGACGATCGCATGTAGCCGCGCCGGCGCCGCCCGCTGAGCCAGCACACGAACGTTGTGGGTGATCGAGTCGAGATCGATCTCCGCCCAGAGCGGCCGCCCGCCCCAATTATTTGTTGGCTCCTGCATCGCTCAGCATATACCGACCCGCGCATCCTTCAACCCAGGTCACGGAATCACGGACGTGGGACGCAGCGTCAGATCCATCCTCGTCGGGCGTCGACGACCTCCGTCATCCACCATTGCTCATTGTTCGTCGCTGTTTGACGTTCGCCGTCTCGAACTTCTAGCATGAGAACATGAACAAGTCGGTCGGAACCCAAGGCCAGTCGGCGTCGGATCTCATCTCGACCAGAATCGCCGAACTCGGGGACTGGCGCGGGGAGACCCTCAGCAGAATGCGCAAGCTCATCAAGAAAGCGGACCCGGACGTCGTTGAGGAGTGGAAGTGGATGGGCACGCCGGTTTGGTCGCACGACGGCATCATCTGCACGGGCGAGTCGTACAAGAAGGTCGTGAAGCTTACCTTCGCCAAAGGCGCATCTCTGAAAGATCCGGCCCGGCTCTTCAACTCAAGCCTCGACGGAAACGTACGCCGCGCGATCGACATCCCCGAAGGAGAAGACGTTGACGCGTC
>JBBQVO010000139.1:0-9185 GCA_038211505.1 Dehalococcoidia bacterium
AGATGCAGTTCGGCACGAACCACATCGGGCACTTCGCGCTGAGCGTCAGCCTGCTGCCGGCGTTGAAGGCGGCCGGCGCCGCTCGCGTCGTCGCCCTCAGCTCGATCGGCCACCGGCGCTCCGACGTCGACTTCGATGACATCAACTTCCGCGAGCGCGCCTACGATCCGTGGCAGGCGTACGGGCAGTCGAAGACGGCGAACGCGCTCTTCGCCGTCGAGATGACGCGGCGGCACTCAGGCGACGGCATCACGGCGAACGCCGTCATGCCGGGCGGCATCATGACGGGGCTGCAGAAGCACATGTCGAACGATGAGAAGGTGGCGCTCGGCTGGATCGACGAGCATGGCACGCCGAACCCCCGCTTCAAGAACACCGAACAGGGCGCCGCGACCTCGATCTGGGCGGCCGTCGCGCCGGAGCTGGAAGGCGTCGGTGGCCTATACCTCGAAGACTGTGCGATCGCGGAGCCGTGGAACGCCGACAATCCCGTGCGCGGCGTCATGTCGTACGCGCTCGACGCCGATCACGCGCGACGCTTGTGGACGGTGTCGGAGGAGATGGTCGCGGGGTGATCGCCGGCGCAGCGGCGGTGGGTTGGCAGTCGACGTGTCTAACATTGACCAACGCTTCATTTGGGGTATCGATCTCCTCCGACGACGGACGGAGCTAAAGCTGCGTCCCTACGATCTCGGGTGGACCTCGACCCCTATCACCTACGACCTGGCCGCTATTTCCCCACGCGGCAGCTCCACGTGGTCAGACAGCAAAGAGCACACGACAAGTCGGCGGCAGACTTTGCTATTTGATGTTTGCTGTTCGTTCGTTCGCGGCGTGAACCGGGCGAATCACGAGTCCGAAGTAACGACTAAGACATAGCCCCGCCTACGCGCCCATTGCGTCGCGGAGGTTGCGGGCTAGGACGAAGGGATCGCTGGAGACGACGCTGGCGGCGTAGAGCTCCATGGCGCCGATATCGGCGGTGCGGCTGGAGGGATCGCCGCGATCGACGATGCGCACGACGACCGGGAAGCCTTCCCAGCTCTCGGGCGTGTCCGACCAGGGCGGCGTGTAGATGACGAGATTGAACGAGTTGATGCCCATGCGGTCGCGAAAGCACTCCAGCGTGTCGTAGATGCGGTCCTTGAGCGACGTCGAGACGTACGGCGCGAAGAGCAGGACTTCGTTCTCCTTCTTCGGCGCCAGATTGGCGATGACCTTCGTGCCGTCCTTCTCGAACGCGGCGCCGAGCGACTCGTGCGCGAGAAAGAGATCGTTGAAGTAGTTGATGCGGTAGTGCGCCTGATGCACCGCCGCACGCTGCCGCAGGTACTCGACGGCGGCGAAGTGCATGCCGCGGCCCATGATCACCTGCGCGTGCCCGTGCAGCAGCGAGGCGCCGGCGCGCCAGAGGCAGTTCCAGAGCAGCAGGTAGTACTTGGCTTCGGGGTCGGAGGCGTGGGCGAGATCGCCCCAGCGGCCGCCGGTATCGATGTAGTCGTGGAGCATCTCGCGCGTGAATCGCAGCGGGTGCTTCTCGTTGAAGACGACGAGGCCGTGGAAACCATCGAACTTCGCGATGTTGCTGGCGGTGACGCAATACTTGCCGCGCACGCGCCCGAAGAGATCCTCCGGTGTGCCGTTGTACGGATCGCTCAGCGGATCCGGCGCGCCGGACGACAGCTCGGCATCGAGATCGATCTCCTGATGCCACATCGGGCGGCTCGATCGCAGCCAGTTGAAGAGCACGCCTTCGAGCGTCACCTTGTTCGTGATCTTGATGATCCGCTGCTCGCGCACGGCGTCGACGCCGCCGAACTGCTTCTCGATCCACGGCACCATCGCATCCGGCGGCACGAGACGCCCGACGGTGCTGGTGACGTCGAAGATGCGCTCGACGCGGGCGCGATCGTCGTGGCCGAGCGCGGCGATCGCGTCCTCGATCTGGACGATGCTGATGTCTTGCTGGATCGCCATCTCGTGCTCCCCGCGTGCGGCTGGCGGTGTCCTTCCCTAGTGCTTGAAGTGGCGCACTCCGGTCGCCACCATCGCCATGTTGTGGGCGTCGCAGACGGCGACGCTGTCTTCGTCGCGGATCGAGCCGCCGGTCTGAATGATCGCGGTGACGCCGGCGTCGGCGCAGACCTCGACGGTGTCCGGAAACGGGATTAGCGCATCGGACGCTGACACGGATCCGGCGGCCTGCTCGCCAGCGGAGGCGACAGCCAGGCGCGCGCTCGTCACGCGGTTCGGCTGGCCGGCGCCCATCCCCACCATCACACGATCCTTTACCAATACAACGGCGTTCGACTTCACATGCTTCACGCAGCGCCAGGCGAACCGCATATCCGCCACTTCAGTATCGGTAGGCTGCCGCTTCGAAATGACGCGCATCTCCGGCGGATCGACGGCCATCCGGTCGTACTCTTCGATGAGCATGCCGCCGGCGATACCCCGGTATTCGAGCCCGCGGCCGCGCATATCCACAGGCGGCGCTTCAAGTATGCGCAGATCCTTCGACTTCGAGAGCAGCTCGACGGCGCCGGCCCCGTATGACGACGCGATGATGATCTCGACGAACAGGCGCTGGCCGCTCGTCGGGTGCTTGGTGCCGCGGATCGCCTTCGCGAGCGCCTCATCGACGGGCCGGTTGATGGCGATGATGCCGCCGAAGGCCGAGATCATGTCGGCCCCGAAGGCCAGCGCGAACGCCTCGGCGAGATCGTCGCGGCTGGCGATGCCGCACGGCGTCATGTGCTTGACGATCACGGCCGTCGGAACATCGAAGTCGCAGGCGGCGGACCATGCAGCGTCGGCGTCGAGGATGTTGACGTAGGAGAGCGCCTTGCCGTTCAGCTGGCGCGCGTTGACGATGCCCTCCGGCGCGCGGATGTTCGGGTCGATCTGTCGGTAGAGCGCGGCCGTCTGATGCGGGTTCTCGCCGTAACGCAGGTCGCTGCGCTTCGAAAATGCCAGCGTGATCTCGTTCGGAAACGGATCGCCGTCGCCTCGCAGGTACGACGCGATCTGGGTGTCGTACGTCGCGACGTGCTGGAACGCCTTTACGGCAAGCTTGCGCCGCCAGTCGAGCGTCGCGGAGTCATCGCGCAGCGCGTCGAGCAGATCGTTGTAGTCGGCGGGATCGACGATCGGCAGCACATGCTGAAAATTCTTCGCCGCCGCGCGGAGCATCGTCGGGCCGCCGATATCGATGTTCTCGATCGCGTCGTCGAGCGTGACGCCCGCGCGCGCGACCGTTTCCTGAAACGGATAGAGGCCACCGACGACGATATCGATCAGCTCGAGATGATGCGCCTTCAGTTCGGCCAGATGCTCGGGCTTGTCGCGGCGGGCGAGAATGCCGCCGTGCACGGCGGGGTGCAGCGTCTTGACGCGGCCGTCAAGGATCTCCGGAAAGCCAGTGAGCTCGCTGACGGCGTGGATCGCGACGCCGGCCTCGAGCAGGATGCGCTCGGTGTTGCCGGTAGCGAACATCTCGACGCCAAGCATCTCCAGCCCGCGCGCGAGATCGATCAGTCCGGTCTTGTCGTAGGGTGCGAGGATCGCGCGCAATGCCATAGGCTATCGCAGACCTTGAAGGTCCCGCGGACCTGACGGTTCGATGATCACCTGTCGCACGTCGGCGGGTTCAAAACGACTCAAAGTGACCACCGGAGGACTTGAGTCTCGCTGGATGTATCGTCACATTCTTGCCGGCGTCCGCGGTGCACGTCCCGATGCGTTGCGCGGCGATGCCGCACTCGCCGCTGATCTCAAGTGTGCGCGCAACGTCAGATTCCGGGACGATGGCGCAGAAGCCGACGCCCATGTTGTAGACCACGAACATGTCGGCGGGCGCGATGTTGCCTTCACGCGCGATCATCGAGAACACGGGGAGTGTATCGGGCAGCGCTTCGATGTCGAAGCCGACGGTGGCATCGATACGGCTGAGGTTGAGGAAGCCATCGCTCGTCATGTGCGCGAGGGCGCGCACGTCGACGTCTCGCAAGAGGGCTAGCGCGAGATCGACATAGATGGTGGTTGGTTCGAGCAGCTCTTCGCCGAGCGTACGGCCGAAGTCTTCGACATACGTGGACACGCGACTCTCATTCGCGCCGAGCAGCACGTCGCGCGCGAGCGTCAGGCCGTTGCTGTGGATGCCGGAGCTTGCGAAGCCGACGATGGCGTCGCCCGCCTGCACGCGCCTGCCGGTGATGATCTTGTCGGTGGCGACGGTGCCGACGCAGGTGCCGACGAGGTCGATGCCGTTGACGATCTCCCCCAACTGGGCGATTTCGCCGCCGGGGATCGTCATATGCGAACGCTCGGCGCCGATCTTCAATCCGATCGCCAGTTCGCTCAACACGCGCTGGCTCGCGGCGCCGACGGCGACGTAGTCGGTCATCGCGATCGGCTCCGCGCCGACGCAAACGATGTCGTTGACGTTCATGGCAACGCAATCGATGCCAATCGTGTCGTACTTGCCGAGCAGTTCGGCGATCAAGATCTTCGTGCCGACGCCGTCGGTGGAGATGGCGAGCCCGAGCCCGTTGCCGAGATCGAGGACGTTGGCGTAGTAACCGAAGTCGAGGAGCGGCGTGCCAGCTTTGCCTGCCCGCTGGCCGAAGGTGCCGCGCAGCACATCGAGCATTCGAGGGAAGTCAGATAACTCCTCCGTCGTGCGGACGCCGGCGCGTTGGTAAGCCGATGTCATCGTCGCTCCATGAGGCGGAGTATACCTAGGGTTGATCGATGCGGGGCAGTGACGGTGAGCGACTTACACACGCCGCAGCGGCAGCGTGTACGTCGTGTCTTCGTGGCGGTCGAGGGCGCCCATCGACGGCTCCATCGCCAGCTTGTCCATCTGCAGCGGGACGGGGCGCGGATACTCGCCAGTGAAGCAGGCCATGCACAGCTTGTCGCGCTTCGACGAGACGGCGTTGACGAGGCCCTCGCGGCTCAGGTAGCCGAGCGAGTCGGCGCCGATCTGCTCGCAGATTTCGTCGACGGTGTTCTTCGCCGCAAGCAGCTCCCAGCGCGTGCCCATGTCGATGCCGTAGAAGCATGGATGCGTGATCGGCGGCGACGTGACGCGCATGTGCACTTCGCGCGCGCCCGCCTTGCGCAGCATCTGGATGACGCGCAGCGTCGTCGTGCCGCGGACGATCGTGTCTTCGACGAGGACGACGCGCTTGTCCTGCAGCATCTCGCGCAGCGGGTTGTACTTGAGATGGACGCCGACCTCGCGCAGTCTTTGATCCGGTTTGATGAACGTGCGGCCAACGTAGCGGTTCTTCACGAGGCCTTCGACGAACGGCAACCCCGACGCCTGCGAGTAGCCGATGGCGGCCGCCGTCGCCGAGTCCGGCACGCCGATGACGATGTCGGCGTCGGGCGCGGGATGCTCCTTCGCCAGCTCGCGGCCGAGATTCATCCGCACCGGGTAGACGAGCTTGCCGTCGAGCACGCTGTCTGGGCGCGCGAAGTAGATGTACTCGAAGACGCAGAACGCGTGCGGCTGCTCCTCGATCGGCTTGAAGCTCTGCAGGCCTTCGACGTCGATGTAGATGACCTCGCCGGGCTCGACTTCGCGGATGAACGTGGCGCCGATGTGGTCGAAGGCGCAGCTCTCGGACGCGGCCACCCAGCCGTTGCCGATGCGGCCGAGACAGAGCGGCCGGTTACCCATCGGGTCGCGCGCCATCATGATCGAGTCCGGGGTGATGACGGCGAGCGAGTAGGCGCCGTTGAGCTTACGCATCACGTGGCCCCAGCGCTCTTTCCAATCGAGGCCGGGCGCGTTGGCGAGCAACTGGGCGATTACTTCGGAGTCGCTGCCGGTCGAGAATGAGATGCCGTCGCGCACGAGCTCATCGCGCAGCACCGAGGCGTTGACGATGTTGCCGTTGTGGCCGAGCGCCAGTTCGCCGTTGGGACCGCTGACGCGGAACGGCTGGGCGTTGCACTCGTTGCTCGATCCCGTCGTCGAGTAACGGGTGTGGCCGATGGCGAATTTTCCGGGGAGGTAGCTGAGGTCGTTTTCGTCGAAGACCTGGGAGACGAGGCCCATGCCGGTCTTGAGGTAGAGCGTGTGCGAGTTGGATGTGGCGATTCCGGCGCTCTCTTGCCCCCGATGCTGGAGGGCGTAGAGGCCGAAGAATGTGAGTCTTGCGACATCCTCATCCGGCGCATAGACGCCGAAGATGCCGCACGCTTCACGAAGCGTTGGGAGCACGCATACCTCCTGCCCAAAGGCAGTGCTCCACCGTCGGGTCGCGTGACCCTCGTGGTCTTCGAAGAGGGTGGCCACGGGGCGTCGAAGAGCGTCAGTTCCTGCCGTTCCCGTCGGATCCCTCTGAAGAGGCAGTTTACCGTGATGGGGTGGATTCGGCAATGAGTCATGGGCAGTAGGGCGTGGAGACTGGGGATTGGAGATTGGAGATTGGAGATTGGCACTATTAACTAGTGACGCTGTCATTCTGACGAGGTGAATAATCTTCGTCGGGTGCCACGACGCTTCGGTCTAAAGTCCAGGCAGCGGATGCGTCCGGGCTAGATCCTTCACTGCGTTCAGGATGACAGTGATCTCGTCCGGACTGACAGCGATGTGTGCCGCCAACCGTGCGCCGGACATTGACCGTCAGACACTGCCCATCGCTACAATCGTCCGATGCCACCACGCGATCCAGCCTCCAGCTTCCAGCCTCCAGCTTCGGCTAGTGATCGGCAGGCATCGCCGATTCACACACGGGGCGGATGCGCATGAAGATCCTTTTTCTTCTGCATCAGGGCAACATGTATTCGGGCGGGCAGGGCGTGTATACGACGCAGGTGACGCGCGAGCTGGCGCGGCTGGGGCCCGATGTGCATCTCGTCGTCGGGCCGCCGTGGCCGGATGCGGATCCGATGGTGACGGTGCATCGGGTGCCGTCGTACAGCGTGTACCGGCTGCTGGAGACGGCGCGCTTCTTCTTCTACGGCCGCGACCCGAAGAGCTTCTTTCACCCGCTGAACTTCTACGAGCTTGCGACGAGCCGGATGGGGCAGTTCTCGGTGATGTCGGCGTTCAGCTGGCGCGCCTTCGCGAAATGGCGTGAGCTGCAGCGCGAGCATCAGTTCGACATCGTGCACGACGTGCAGAGCCTCGGCTACGGCTCGGCGATGATCCACGCGAGCGGCATGCCAATGGTGGCGAACATCCATCACCCGCTGTCGATCGACCGGCTGAACCAAATGCGGCAGGCGACGCGGCTCGGCTGGATGCTGCGCGTGCAGATGTTCTATCCGTTCTTCATGCAGGAGATCGTCGCGCGACGGATGGATCGCATCATTACCGGCTCCTACAACTCGCGCGCGTCGGTGCAGCAGGCGTTCGCGCTACACGACGAGCAGATCACGGCGATCCACGACGGCGTCGACACGCGCGCGTTCCGGCCGATGGACGTCCCGAAGCGGCCGCGATCGATCTTGTTCGTCGGCAACAGCGAGGATCGGAATAAGGGCGCGAAGTTTCTGCTTGAGGCGGCGAAGATCCTGCTTGATCGCGGCGTCGATTTTCATCTCACGTTCAAGGATCGGCTTGATGCGGAGATGGCGCCGCGGATGATCCGCGAGCTGGGCATCGGCGATCGCGTGACGTTCCTCGGGCGGCTTTCGGTCGAGGAGCTGGCGCGGCTGTATAACGAGCACGAGCTGCTCGTCTCGCCGTCGATGTACGAAGGCTTCGGGCTGCCGGCGGCGGAGGCGATGGCCTGCGGCACGCCCGTCATCGCGACGACAGCGGGGGCATTCCCGGAAGTGATCGCCGCGGGCGAGACGGGCGTGCTCGTGCCGCCGGGCGACGCGCACGCGATCGCCGACGCGATCGAGGCGATGCTGGCAAATCCGGCGAAGCGCGAGGCGATGGGCGCGGCCGGAGTGCGGCGCATCGAGCAGCAGTTCTCGTGGCGGGTCTGTGCGATGCGCACGGCGGCGCTGTATGAGGAAGTGCTGGCGGCGCGGGGCGCGTAGCTCGGTGAGGAATGCCGACAAAGGCATCGCGCTGGCCCGGACGCGCCGGCGCCGAAGACGGCCTGACGATCCTGCTACGCTGACTGCATGGCCCACGCACACTCCATCGGCGACGGGTCGCACCGTCGTGTGCTGTCTATCGCGCTGGCGATCACGGTCTGCTTCATGGTCGCGGAAGCGATCATCGGGTTCGTCTCGGGTAGCCTCGTGCTCGTGGCGGATGCCGGGCACATGCTCACGGACGCTGGCGGGCTGATCCTGGCGCTGACGGCGATCTGGCTCGGCCGGCGCCCCGCCAACGAGAGGAAGACGTACGGCTACTACCGCACGGAGATTCTTGCGGCGCTGCTGAACGTCGGGCTGCTGGTTGCGGTGTCGCTCTACATTCTCGTCGAGGCGGCGCGGCGCGTCTTCGACTCGTCGACGCCGGATGGTGTGCCGATCATCATCGTCGCCAGCATCGGGCTTTGCGTGAATGTCGCCGGCGCGTGGCTGCTGGCGAACGGCTCGCGAGACAGCCTGAATGTGCGCGCGGCGTTCCTCGACATGATCAGCGATGTGTTCGCGTCGATCGGCGCGATCGTCGCGGGCGTGATCATTCTCACGACCGGCTGGCGATACGCCGACCCGCTCGTGGCGGCGGCCGTCGCGATCATCATTCTGCCGCGCGCGTGGTCGCTGCTAAGGTCAGCGCTCGACGTACTGCTCGAGGGCACGCCGGACGGCATGGCGATCGCCGATGTGCAGTGCGCGATTGTCGACGTTGGCGGCGTGCGTGCGGTGCACGATCTGCATGTGTGGACGGTGACGAGCGGGTTTGTCGCGCTGAGCGGTCACGTCGAAGTCGACGACAATGTCGATCGCGATGCGATCCTGATCGAACTCCGCAAGCGCCTACGCGATCGATTCGGAATCGAACACGTGACGATCCAGATCGAGAACGAGCGGCTGTCGGACGAGCTCGAGCAGCCGTGCTTTCCGGGGCAGAGAGAGACTATCGACGAAGGCATCGCGTCAGCGCGCGCCTTGCCGCTTGGACACCAAACAGGGAGCCGCTGAGGCGACTCCCTGTTGCATCTCCGTCACGTCCCGACTAGGCGGTGACGCCTGTCGGCACCGACGTCATCCACTCCTTCATCGCTTGCTCGCCCGGGCGGTCGACGTGCACCTTGTCG
>JBBQVO010000140.1:0-9143 GCA_038211505.1 Dehalococcoidia bacterium
GGAAGTGGTCGAGTGGAACCTAGTCGCAATCCTAGAGGTCAAAGAGCTCTTCGACGAAAGACCCGGCAACGGTACGGAGGTTTACTATCGCTTCTTGACAGAAACCGAAGCGGACATGCTGCGACGATCGGTCGGCGAGAAGATCGATCTAGCCGGCGATACGACGCGCAACGAACCGTAGCCATCTTGGGTGTTTAGCCGCTTTAGGCCTTAGCAAATTGCAAGGCAACCTACGCGCCCGGCGGCGCTGCCGTGACCTGACCCGAGAAACCAATAAAGGCATGCGTGACTCGTCGACTGCATTCGGCTGACCGTCGATCCCGCGTTCGTTCGTGACAGGCGGCGATCGATCGCTTGACGTATAATCGGCCCGAACATGAATGCTCCCTCGCTCGCCCCAGCCGCCGAGGCCGCGGAACGCCCCTTCGGCGCCGTTGACCTGCTGGCGCTCGTGCTACAGGCGATGCGACCGACGCTCGGCTTCGATCTGGCCGTTGCCGTGCTCTGCGAGGACGGCCGCCACGTCGTCCCGATCTACGCCGCCGGAACGCTGACGCCGCCCGTCACCGAGGGCGTCCACGTCCAGGCGCTGGCCGCCTTCGTCGAGCTCGCCGGCGTCGATCACGTCTCATGGCCAAGCGAGGATCCGGCCGTCATCACAGTGACCGGTGGATCGCAGCGGCCGCTCGCCGAGCCGGAGGAGTACGAGGATGCGCCACTCGTCGTCGGTGGCGCCGTCACCGGCATGCTCCGGATCAGCGGCCCCGGCGCGCTCAACGAGACGCAGCGATCGGCGTACTTCGCGATGGCCGCGGACGTCTCGAAGGCGATCGAGCGTCTGGATGCGCAGCGCCTGCAGACGCGCCTCGCGCACGAACGGCTGCTACAGTCGGAGAAGATGTCGAGCGTCGGGCAGCTCGTGTCCGGCGTCGCGCACGAGCTCAACAACCCGCTCACCGGCATCATGGGCTTCTCGCAACTGCTCCTCCTGCGCGAGCTCGACGACACGTCGCGCTCGCAGGTCGGCACGATCTACGCCGAAGCCGAGCGCGCATCGAAGATCGTCAGCAATCTGCTCACCTTCGCGCGGCGTCGTAAGTCACAGAAGGAGCCGGCGAACATCAACACGCTGATCGAGCGCGTGCTGGAGCTGCGCAACTACGACCTGCGCGTCCGCAACATCGAGACGGAGCTCAATCTCGAAACAGCGCTGCCGGAAACGATGGCGGACGCCAATCAGCTACAGCAGGTGTTCCTCAACATCATCATCAACGCCGAGCAAGCGATGCGCGGCGACACCCGAGAGCTCGACGTGATCGCCGAAGGCACACTGCGCATCACGACGCGCGCCTACGAGACGCGGCTGCTCGTCTCGTTCGAGGACAGCGGCCCCGGCATGAGCGCCGAGACCGTGCGGCGCATCTTCGACCCGTTCTTCACGACGAAGGAGGCGGGCGACGGCACCGGCCTCGGCCTCACCATCTGCTACAACATCGTCGAAGAGCACAACGGCCGCATCTGGGCCGAGAGCGAGCCAGGCCGCGGCACGACGTTCTTCATCGAACTGCCGATCGTCGCCGGCATCACGCGCGTCCGGCCGCGCGACGCTGAGCCGCTTGATCACGCGCCGCGCGCCGTCGACACGCGCCGCATCCTCGTCGTCGATGACGAAGAGAGCATCCAGAAGCTGCTCACCGGCGTGCTGGAGATGGATGGCCACGACGTCGCCACCGTCAGCAACGGCCGCGAGGCGCTCGACCGCGTATCGCGCGAGTCGTTCGACCTGATCATCACCGACATCAAAATGCCCGTGATGGGCGGCCCGGACCTCTACAAGCACCTGAGCGACGCCGCGAACCCGCTCGCCCGCCGCATCATCTTCATCACAGGCGACACCGTCGCCCCGGACACGCGACGCTTCCTCCAGAGCGTCGATAACGCCGTGCTCGCGAAGCCCTTCCGCCTCCGCGACGTGCGGGAGTCCGTCCGCGCGGCGTTAAGTCTGTAGCAGCGACCCGCCGCGCTCTTATCAACCCGTAGCGCGGGCGTTTCGGCCCGCGATGGCCAAGTTCGTAGCGCGGGCTTTTCAGCCCGCGAGCGCGAGACTGGCGACATCGTTCGCGAAGGGCGACACTACTGCTTGATGCGAACAACTGAGGGCTACTTCGAGACGGCGGGCGGACAGCGGCTTTTCGAGCGGACGTGGCTGCCGGATGGCGCGCCGCGCGCGGCCATCGTGCTGGTGCACGGCTACGCCGAGCACAGCGGCCGCTATGCGCACACGGGCGAGACGCTCGCGTCGCGCGGTTACGCCGTGTACGCGCTCGACCTCCGCGGCCACGGCCGATCGGACGGCGATCGCGTCTTTGTGCGGTCCTTCAACGAATATCTCGATGACGTCGATGCGCTGATCGCTCGTGTGCGCGACCGCGCCGGCGAGATCCCGATTTTCATGCTCGGGCACAGCATGGGCGGGGCGATCGTCGCGCTGCAATCGATCACGCGACGGCCGCCGGTCGGCGGCGTGATGCTCAGCGGCGCCGTGCTCACGCTCGGGCGCGGCGGCGGAGTTGGCCAGCGGATCGCGACGGCGATCGCCCTCGTCATCGGCCGCCTGCTGCCGCGCATGCGGATGCGGAAGCTGGATGCGGCGACGGTCTCACGCGATCCCACCGTCGTCGCCGATTACGATGCCGACCCGCTGAACTTTCGCGGCAAGATGCCGGCCGCGCTGATCTCGTCGATGATCCGCGCCGTCCGGACGATTGAGAAGCGCATGGGTGAGATCGATCAGCCGATCCTGATCATGCACGGCACCGAGGATCAGCTGGCGACCCCGGAAGGCTCTCAGCAGCTGTACGAGCGCGTCGCATCCATCGACCGCACGCTGAAGCTGTACGACGGCCTGTATCACGAGATTCTCAACGAACCGGAGCGCGACGACGTGCTCGCCGACATCACAGCGTGGCTCGATGCCCGCACCGCCGCCGGCGCATCGGACGCGGCCATCGATGGCGCCGCTGCGGGCAGCTGATCCGGTCGTATTTCAGTTCAGGAAGCGGTAAGATTGGGCACCCTTGACCCGCCTATGACCGCAGAGTCATAATGTTGACTAAGTTGATTTACTTTCCGTAATCACTCCTGTTGCAGCCCCTGAGGTGCCCCATGGTCGTCGAAATCAAGCCGATGTCGGAGTTCGCGCAGGACAAGTCGAACGACCCCATCGTCAGAGCCGAGATCGATAACTTCGAGCGCGAGGCGCTCGCCTGGCGCGCCGGCGGCGGCCTCGGCGATGACTTCCGCCCGTTCCGGCTGCAGCACGGCACCTACGGCCAGCGCCAGATGAACCGCCAGATGATGCGCATCAAGGTGCCGCACGGCACGATGACGCCCGACCAACTGCACGCAATCGCCGACTGCTCCGACTGGTACACGCCGCGCAAGCTCGGCCATGTGACGACGCGGCAGGCGATCCAGCTGCACTTTGTGATGCTGGAGGATGCGCCGAAGGTGATGCGGCGTCTCGCCGAGGTCGGTATCACGACGCGAGAAGCCTGCGGCCACACCGTCCGCAACGTCACCGCCGACCCGCTCACCGGCATCGCTGACGACTGCATCTTCGATGTGACGCCGTACGCGGAGGCGTCCATGCGCTACTTCCTGCGCAACAGCGTCAACCAGAAGCTCCCGCGCAAGTTCAAGATCAGCTACTCGGCCAGCCCGGAAGATCGCGGCCTGATCCCGATCCACGACATCGGCCTGATGGCCGTCGAGAAGGACGGGCAGCCGGGCTTCCGCGTGAGCGTCGGCGGTGGTCTTGGCGCCGCGCCGCGCGTCGCCGACGTGCTCATCGACTACATCCCCGTCAGCGAGCAGCTGCGGACGATCGAAGCGGCGATCCGCGTCTGGGATCGCATGGGTGAGCGGCGCAACAAGAACAAGGCCCGCATCAAGTTTCTCGTCGCCAAGCTCGGCATCGAAGAGTTCAAGCGGCTGTGGTCGCTCGAACTCGCGACGCTGCCGCCGGCCGGCGCCGAGCAGTATCGCGAGCCAGACTTCACGCTGATCGAAGAAGCGCCAGTCGAGGGCTCGTGGGCATCGCGCAACGGCGGCCCGGCGAGGCAGCGCGCCGGCTTCGAGGTGTGGCGGCGGACGAACGCGCTCAAGCAGAAGCAAGACGGCTATTACACGGTGCACGTGTTGCTGCCGATCGGCGATGTCACCGCCGACCAGATGCACTCGCTGGCGGAGATGGCGCGCACGTACGCCGGCGGTCACATCCGCACCGCCGCATCGCAGAACTTCGTGATGCGCTGGATCCACGCGGACGATCTCTCGGCCGTGCACGGCGCGCTCGTCGACATCGGTCTCGCCGAAGATCACGCGATGACGATCACCGACGTGATGACGTGCCCGGGCGCGGACACTTGCGCCATCGGCGTCACATCGTCGAAGGGCCTCGGCACGGAACTCCGCACCATGCTCACAAAGGGCGGCGACAAGTATCACGCCGACCCGCTCGTCAACGAGATCAAGATCAAGATCAGCGGCTGCCCGAACTCGTGCGGCCAGCATCACGTCGCCGATATCGGCTTCTTCGGCATGGCGATTCGCGTCGGCGACCGGCAGATTCCGGCGGCGCAGCTGATGCTCGGCGGCAACGCGCAGGGCGTAGGCAAGCTTGGCAAGATCACGATGAAGATGCCGGCGAAGCACATCCCGAACGCCGTCGAGCGCCTCATCGACACCTACGTCGTCGAGCGCGAGTCGGGCGAGAAGTTCGGATCGTGGTCGGCGCGTATGGGCACGCCGCACATGCAGGAGCTGCTCGCCGAATTCAAGATCGTCCCCGAGTTCACGAAGGATCCGATGGCGTATGTTGACTGGGGCCAGACGAAGCTCTTCACCCTCGACGACATGGGCGAAGGCGAGTGCGCCGTCTAGCTGACGCTGGATGATGGACGGTGAAAGATAGAAGATGGAGCGCCGAGCTCCGCCGGCAGGACGATAGATGACGCAGTCGCAAACGACAACCAAATCAACAACGGCATCGGCGCGGCCGACGGACGCGGCACTGAAGGCTGCGTCGGCGGCGCTTGAGGGCAAGACGCCGGCGGAGATTCTGCGCTGGGCAGCGGCGGAGTATCAGCCGGGCCTGACGCTGGCGTGCAGCTTCGGCGGGCCTTCGGGCATGGTGCTGCTCGACATGATCATGCAGATCGACAAGAACGTCGATGTCTTCTATCTCGACACGGACTTCCTCTTTCCCGAGACGCACCGCCTGCGCGACATCGCGGCAGCGAAGTACGGCTTCGAGCCGAAAGGCTACATGTCGCTGGTCAGCGTTGACGAGCAGGCGCGCAAGCACGGTGACGAGCTATGGGCGCGCGACCCGGATGCCTGCTGCGCTATCCGCAAGGTCGAGCCGAACCATCGCGCGCTCGCCGGCAAGAGCGCCTGGATCAGCGGCATCCGTCGCGACCAGTCGAAGACGCGCGCCGATATCGACATCGTCGAGTGGGATGAGAAATTCGGGCTTGTGAAGATCAACCCGCTGGCGGCGTGGACGGAAGCCGACGTCTGGAAGTACGTCCTCGACAACAGCGTTCCGTACAACGAGCTGCACGACGCGAACTATCCGAGCATCGGCTGCACGCACTGCACGAAGCCGGTGAATCCGGGCGACGACCCGCGCAGCGGCCGCTGGCAGGGCTTCGACAAGGTCGAGTGCGGCCTGCACGTCCCCGACGGCCAGGCCGGCTACGATCGCCTCAACGTCGATGAAGAGCTTACGGCGGTGTAGCGCGACACGATCCCCTCTCCACTGCGTGGAGAGGGGTGGCCGAAGGCCGGGGTGAGGTGCCTGGCCGGCACGACGGCAGTCGCCACAAGAAATAGTGAGTGAAGTTTGGGCACGTGATGCGTGCCCTTCTTTTCGAGACGAGAGCAGAAGACACATATCACGTTAGTCGGGAGGTTGGTTTGGAGCAGAAGGGGTTCACAGTCTGGTTTACCGGGCTTTCGGGCGCGGGCAAGACGACGATCGCCGACGCCATCGAGCCGTTGCTGCGCGAGCGCGGCATCACGAAGCTCGAGAAGCTTGACGGCGACGTCGTGCGCACGCATCTCAGCAAAGGCCTCGGGTTCAGCAAAGAAGATCGCGACACGAACATCCGGCGCATCGGCTGGGTGGCGGAGGTGCTGACGCGCAACGGCGTGTGCGTGCTCGCGTCGGCGATCTCGCCGTATCGCGAGATCCGCGACGAGGTGCGCAAGGGCGTGGGCAACTTCGTCGAGGTCTACGTCAGCTGCTCGATCCCGGAGCTGACGCGCCGCGACGTGAAGGGGCTGTACGAGAAGGCGATCAAGGGCGAGATCAAGAACTTCACCGGCGTCAGCGACCCGTACGAAGCGCCCGAGCACCCCGACGTCACCGTCGACAGCGAGAAAGAAGATCTCGCCGAAAGCGTCGCCAAGGTGCTGGCGAAGCTCGAAGCCATGGGCTACGTCCCGGCGAGGGTTGGCGCGTAGAGGGAAGCGAGACGCGGGAAACGGGACGTGGGAAGCGGGAGTGTCTGCGGGCAACGGACCGGATTGAGAACGCAGGGACGCACCTTTAGGTCCGTCCTCGTCGAGATGACGACGAGTTCGCGCACACACAGCGCCGTAGGGACAGGTATTTCAGACCTGTCCGTGCCTCGGCCGCGAATTCGGCACGGTGATGGCAGGGATCTCGTTTCGACGAGGACAGGTCTGAAGACCTGTCCAGAACAGTGCGCCTTCGCCAGGAATCAATTTCGAGCCGCAATGCGACTCACAGGAGATGACACATGACAGATGGTACGGACAAAGGGCTGATTGCGCCGCACGGCGGCAAGCTCAACACGCGGCAGGTGACGGGCGATGCGGCGGCGGAGCTGGCCGAGAAGGCGAAAGATCTGCCGAGCCGCAGACTCAATCTGCGCGAGCTGGCCGATCTCGAGATGCTGGCGAACGGCGGTTTCAGCCCGCTCGACGGCTTCATGACCGAGAACCAGTACAAGAGCGTCGTCGACACGATGCACCTGCCCGACGGCCTGCCGTGGTCGATCCCGATCACGCTCAGCGTTTCGAAGGAGCAGGCGAATCGCTTCCAGGGCGAGATCGCGCTGACCGACGAGGCCGGCGACGCGCTGGCGATCATGACGATCGAAGAAGACTTCGACTACGACAAGGCGCACGAGGCCGACAAGGTCTACCGCACGACAGAAGATAAGCATCCAGGCGTCGCCGCCGTCTACGCGCAGGAGGACATCCTGATCGGCGGCCCCGTTGAGATCTTCCGCCGTCCCGAAAATCCGACGTTCCCGGAGTACCGCCTTGATCCGGCGCAGACGCGCGCCGCGTTCGTCGAGCGCGGCTGGAAGCGCGTCGTCGGCTTCCAGACGCGCAACCCCGTGCACCGCGCCCACGAGTACATCCAGAAGGCCGCTCTCGAGATCACCGATGGCCTGCTGCTGCACCCGCTCGTCGGCGAGACGAAGTCGGATGACATTCCGCCGGACGTGCGCATGGACTGCTACAAGGTGCTCCTCGAAAACTACTACCCCAAGGATCGCGTGATTCTCTCGGTGCTGCCGGCGGCGATGCGTTACGCCGGCCCGCGCGAGGCCATCTTTCACGCCATCATGCGCAAGAACTACGGCTGCTCGCACTTCATCGTCGGCCGTGACCACGCCGGCGTCGGCAACTACTACGGCACCTACGACGCGCAGCTGATCTTCGGCGAGATCGACGCGGCACGCCTCGGCATCATGCCTCTCTTCTTCGAGCACACGTTCTTTTGCAAGCGCTGCGAAGGCATGGCATCGACGAAGACGTGCCCGCACAGCCCGGACGATCGCGTCTCGCTTAGCGGCACGCAGGTGCGCGAGTTCCTCGCCAACGGCCAGGAGCCGCCGCACGAGTTCTCGCGTCCGGAAGTCGCGCGCGTGCTGATCGCCGCCGAGCGGGCGAAGGCCGGCGCGTAGAGGTCGACGATGACCGATCCGGCGCGCGATGCGGCGATGACGGCAACAGAGCGCGATCTCGCGCTGCCGCTGCCGCGCGTATCGGCGCTGTATGTCAGCGTTCGCCTCCTGCGTCGCGTCGTTGCGATCGCCATCGCGCTGGCGCTCTTCATCCTGTCGTTGCAGTTGATGAAGCGCGGCGCGACGGGCATCACGCCGGTGCTCGATTTCCTCAGCGTCGATACGGCCGTCAACTACCTCGGCTTCGGCTGGCTCAACGCCTACATACTCGGCAGCGGCTCGCCCGTGGCCTCCGTGGCCCTGACGCTGTACAGCAAGGGCGTCCTCAGCGATACGCAGACGTTCTTCATGATCAGCGGCGGCCGCCTCGGCGCGTCGTTCATCGTGCTCTTCGTCGGCTTCATGTACTACGTGCGCGGCCGCCGCGAGCCGGACGGCCTCTACATCGGCGTCGTCGCGCTGATCACGACGTGGGCCGTCTACGCGGCCGGCATTCCGCTAGGCTACGTGCTGCTGAAGAGCGGCTGGCTCGATGGCATCCGCTTCGGCTCGCCGGGCATCATCAAAGGCGTCAACGAGGCGTACAAGCCGGCGGTCGACTTCTTCGCGAGCTTCTTGCCACTGCTCGGACTCTTCGCCGCCGGCGTCGTCGCCGTCGTGGTGTCGCTGAAGATGTTTGATGCTGCGCTGCCGACGCTAGAGTCGACGGACGCGCGCTTTCAGCGCGTCGTCGAGCTGCTGCACAAGAAGTTCACGATGTTCATCCTCGGCATCGCGATTACGGTGCTGACGGTGTCGGTCGCCGTCTCACTGACGATCCTCGTGCCGCTGTCGATGAAGGGCATCGTGCGGCGCAAGTACATCATCCCGTACGTCATGGGCGCGCAGATCGGCACCTTCGTCGACAAGCTCTTCGTCACGCTGCTGCTCGATTCCCCGCGCGCCTTCACGATCATCTTCAGCGAGATGATCGCCGTGCTCGGCGTGTCCCTCCTCATCCTCATCCTCGTCTTCGATCCGTTCCGCGATGCCATCCTCGGCGTCGCCAGTTGGGCGACGCGCAGCAAGGGCGGCTTCGCGATCTTCCTCAGCGCGCTCTTCATCGTGCCGGTGGTGCTGCTGTTCATCTGAGCG
>JBBQVO010000141.1:0-9028 GCA_038211505.1 Dehalococcoidia bacterium
CTCACCGCTAACTTCTCCGGACTGCCGGTGCTCGCTGGTCCCGCGGAAGCGACGGCGCTCGGAAATGTGCTCGTCCAGGCGCGCGCTCACGGCGCGATGCCCGCATCAATGGAGGCGATGCGCCGCTGCGCCGCGGGCTCGATGACCCTCCGGCGGTTCGAGCCGCGATGAATCCGAACAATGCACGGAGAAGGGAGTGCACATGACATCGCAGCTTTTCCCACCGGGACGCTGGCGCGCGCGCTGGATCTGGGCGCGCGGGATCTTTCAGGGCAGGCACAGCGTCGCCCTCCGCCGCAGTCTTTCGCTGGGTGCTGTGCCGGACACGGTCATGGCGCGACTCTGCGCGGTGTCCCGCTACACGCTCTACGTCAACGGGACGGAGGTCGCCCGTGGCCCGGTGCGCGCAACTCCGCGCCGGCAGCCGTACGACGTCGTGGATCTCGCGCCGTACCTACAGACCGGCGACAACGTAATCGGCGTCATCGCGTGGCGATACGACGGCGCGACGGCGTGGTGGATGCCACCACCGCCGGTCAACGACCTGCGTCATGGCGCGTTTGTGTTCGAAGCGCGCGTCGGCGACGACTGGCTCGTGAGTGACGAGAGCTGGACCGGCAAGCTGCTCGAAGGTTGGGGCGCAACGGCAGGCGCGGGTATCGGCGGCCGCGGCACAGAGGTGGTCGACCCTCGCAGCCTCCCCGCCGACTGGATGCGGCCCGACGGAACCGATCCGCACTGGGAGAACGTGGCGACGCGACGAGGAGTGGGCCGGGCTGATACGAACACGATGCACCCGCCCGCGGAGCCCGGCTTCGCCGTCGCGTCGATCGAGCCCCAGCTGGGACATCTCGACTGGGCGCGGCGCGGCGCCCTCGCCGGCAGGTCTGATCTCCGTCGATGTCCGCCGCGACGCAATCACCGTCGAGTGTCCGGTGCCGTTCGTGTGCGGCGGGCGGCGATATGAAGCCGGTTCTCACAAGATCGCCCATTAGTCGACGGATACGAAGGAGAGGAAAGCGATGAACTCCGTTCTCGAACATGCGGCCATCCGCTTCGCCGGCGCCCAGGACATCGCACGTCGTCCGACCGGGTTGACGCCACGGCGGCTCCCGTCGTGGGCCGCGCGGAAAGTCCATGACCCGATATTTCAGTTCACGATCGCGCAGGCATCGGGGGTTCGCATCGTCTTCGCGTCAGACACCGACGTCCTCGAAATCGACGCACTGCTCACAGGAATTGAGTGGCCGGAAGTGCCGGGAGCAGCGCCGCGGTTCGATCTCGTCGTGGATGGACAAACCGTCGCAACGCAACAGTCTCGCGACGGCAACCGTTGGGTCATTCAGCCAACGAGCGGCGGGGCGACGCCGTACAGCGTTGAGCTTCGCACCGGTGAGCCGAGTCAGATCCGTTTCGACGGACTCGGCACATCGATGAAGCGGATCGAAGCGTGGCTGCCCCAGAACTGCTCCGTGGAAGTGCGCGACTTGCGAGTCAGCGATGGCTCGAAGGTCGAGCCGGTCGAGCCGGCCGGCCGCCGATGGATCCATCACGGCAGTTCGATCAGCCATTGCGGCGAGGCCGATGGACCTACCGAGACCTGGCCCGCCATCACAGCCAGGCTTGCGGGTGTGGACCTAACGAGCTTCGGCTTCGGCGGGCAATGCCACCTCGACCCGTGTGTCGCCCGCACGATGCGCGACCTAGCGGCTGATCTCATCAGCATCAAGGTCGGCATCAACATCGTCAACGGCGACACGATGCGCGAACGCGCGTTTGTGCCCGCGCTACACGGCTTCCTCGACACTGTTCGCGAGGGACACCCGAACACGCCGCTGCTCATCGTCACGCCGATCATCTACCCCGTCGGCGAGAACCATCCCGGCCCGTCCATTGTCCGCCGCGGTGCGTCGGCCGTGGTTGACCGCCCTGCTGAACTGGCATTTGGCGCGCTGTCCATCGGGCGTATCCGCGAGCTGATCGCCGACGTTTTCGAACGGCGACGGACGGCAGGCGACGAGAACCTGCATCTGCTCGACGGGCGCCAACTCTTCGGCGAGGGTGATGTCGGCGATCTTCCCGACGGCCTCCATCCAAACAACGCCGGCTACCGCCGCATGGGCGAACGCTTCGCCGCTCTTGCGTTTGCTGAAGATGGACCGTTCGCCAGCGTGCCGTCGCCTACGAGAAACTGAGATCGAAGGCGTGTTCCCGCGGCCATTGCCGTTGAATGCGGCCAAACCCATACTCATTCCATGCAATGGCCGAAGGGGTTCATGTGGGGCACAGGTGCGTCGTCCACGCAGTGCGAAGGCGCGGCGCCGGCTTCGGACTGGTGGGACTGGGAGCGATCGGGCCATGCGCCCGCGTCGGGTGACGGCAACGGGTTCGGCACGCGCTACGCCGAGGACTTTGGCCTCTTTGCCGGACTCGGCCTGACCCATCATCGCCTCTCAATTGAGTGGGCGCGTGTTGAGCCGGAGCCCGGCGTGCACGACGCGGCCGCCGTCGCGCACTACCGTGGCATGCTCACCGCGTGCCGGGACGCCGGCATCGTCCCGTGGGTCTGCCTTCACCACTTCACGCTTCCCCGCTGGTTCGCCGACAGTGGTGGATTCCTCGTCGAAGACAATCGAACCCGCGTCTGGGCGCGTCACGTCGATTGGGTGGCGGAGACATTCGGTGATCTGGTGGGCGGGTGGCAGCCCGTGAACGAAACGAACTATTACGCGGCCGCCGCGTACGGAGGCGGTGGCTGGCCACCGGGGCGTCGCGACCGCAACGAAATGGCGATCGCCAACGAAGCGATTCACCTCGCGACTGCAGAAGCCGCCGTGCGTCTGCGTACAACGGGCGCGCCGGTGGCGTCGATCTACGGTCTCTCGACGGCCGAACCAATAGACGACGATCCGCAAACGCTCACGCTCGTCGAGCGATTCTACGAGCGCAGCTGGGCGCCGTGGCTCGGCCTCGTTCGCGACGGACTGCTGCAGGTGCGCAACCGCGAGCCCGTCGAGCGTCCGGACCTCCGTGGATGCTTCGACCTTATCGGCTTCTCCTACTACGCCGCGACGGGTGCGCGCGCCGGCAAGCTCGCCGTCTATCCACCCGACACGCCCGTGTCTCCGCTCGGCTACGGCATCTGGGCCGATGGTCTCGGTCGCGTGCTCGACCGGCTCCACGAGGAGTTGCCCGGCGTCGCGCTGCTCGTGGCCGAGTACGGCATCGGCACCGGCGACGATGCACAGCGGGCCGCGTACCTGCGTCGTGGCCTTGAAGTTACCAACGATGCGATCGCGCGTGGCATCGACGTCAAGGGTTTCTTCCATTGGACTGGCGTCGACAACTACGAATGGCTGCACGCCTTCGATGTGTCGTTTGGCATCATCGACCGCGATCGTAACGTGCGTCCAAGCGCGGCCGTCCTCACCAACGAGGCCCTTCAATAATGGCCGAAGAGTCGTGGCAACTCGGGCCGTACACGCGACACATCGGCCCGATCCTCCAGAACCGTCCAATCGTCTCGCGGACACGTCCGTGCCCTCGAATGTTGGACGGGCGCCAACGGATTGGATCGACAGCGACGAGATCAGCGTCGAGGAAGTCTTATTTTCACCGCCAACCACAATGCCGGGTGGCGTAGGTCTTGGTGCGGCGGCGACCGATCAGTGGCTCAGTCTTCCTTTCGTCACCGTCCAGCGCTCATCGATACCAGCGCTGCAGTCGCCTTCCTGATCTGTTCGTGCAGACGCTGGACGAGACAGTCCACGATCAGTGACGCGAGGACGTGCGAAGACATCCCTACGGTCGAAAATTGTATGCGCAATGGCCCGTGTGACCGGCCCTTGTGAGAGTGAGTAAGCAATGACAACATCAGCACCCTACCGCGATCCAAACGAAGCCATCGAGCGCCGCGTGGCCGACCTGCTCGGTCGCATGGATGTATCGGAGAAGATCGCCCAGCTCGGCGCCATACAGCTCCGAGCCGTCGCGCGCAACAGTACGTTCGATGCCGAACGCGCCGCGGACGCGATGCCGAATGGCACCGGCCACATCACACGAATTGCCGCGTCGACCGTGCTTGGGCCGACTCAACTAGCACGATTCGCGAATGAGGCACAGCGGTGGCTGATCGAAAACACACGCCTGGGCATCCCGGCCATCGTCCATGAAGAGTCGTGCGCCGGCTTCACAGCGAAAGGCGCTACGCAGTTCCCTCAGGCAATCGGGCTGGCGAGCACATGGAATCCTGATCTCGTGGAGGAAGCTGGGCGCGTGATCCGCGACCAGATGCTTGCCGTCGGCGCGCGCCAGACGCTCGCTCCGGTGCTTGATATCGTGCGCGACGCGCGCTGGGGGCGGGTCGAGGAGACCTATGGCGAAGACCCGTACCTTGCCGGACGCATGGGCGTTGGATACGTGCGTGGAATCCAGGGCGACGACCTCACCGCAGGCGTCATGGCGACCGGAAAACACTTCCTCGGCTACGGCGCCGGCGAAGGCGGCATGAACTGGGCGCCTGCCCACCTCGGTGTCCGCGAGATTCTCGAAGTCTACGCCCGCCCGTTCGAGGCAGCGATCCGCGAGGCCGGGCTTGCCTCGATGATGAATTCATACGGCGAGATCGACGGCGCACCATCGGGTGGATCTCGATGGCTTCTCACGGATCTGCTCCGCGGAGAACTGGGCTTCGATGGAGCCGTGGTCGCGGACTACCACACTGTGCTCTGTTTGATGGCGTATCACAGGGTCGCCGCCACGAAAGCGGCAGCAGCGGCGCGAGCACTGAACGCAGGACTGGATGTCGAACTCCCCGAGATTGACTGCTTCCAGCACCTCGACGAAGCCCTACAAGAGGGTTTGGTAACCGAGGAGACCATCGACCACGCCGTAGCGCGCGTGCTGCGGGACAAGTTCAGACTCGGTTTGTTCGAAGATCCGTATGTCGACGAAGACGACGCCGTGACGGTCTTCGACACGCCGAAGCAGCGGGAACTCGCCCGCGAGCTCGCCCGGCAGTCGATCGTCCTGTTGAAGAACGACGGACACCTCCTGCCGCTGCAAGCCGTGGGCACCATCGCCGTCATCGGGCCGGCCTCGAACAGTACACGGCTGCTTCAGGGTGACTATCACTATCCCACGCACCTCGAAGCCGCGTTTGGATTGATCCGCGAGCCGGGCGACGAGCTGCTCGCTGTAGACGAATCAGCGCGGAACGCACTCCTCCCAACGTCAGGCTCAAGGACCGGCAACGTCGATCTTGCCGATCACTTTGTGCGGCATGTGTCGATCCTCGCGGGCATGCGCGACGCTGCGCCCTCCGAAACGCGGCTACTCCATGCCCGCGGCTGTGGTACCAGTGGAGACGATACGTCCGGATTCGCCGCAGCTGTCTACGCCGCCAGGCAAGGCGATGTTGCGATCGTTTGTGTTGGAACACGCTCAAGTCTGGTCGGGGACGCGTCGAGCGGTGAGATGACGGATCGGACCGACCTTGGCCTGCCCGGCGCGCAGCAGGCGCTCGTCGACGCCGTGATTAACACCAGCACACCAACAGTAGTCGTCCTGGTCAACGGTGGCGTCCTCGCCATTCCCAGCATTGCGGAACGAGCAGGCGCGATCATCGAAGCGTGGCTACCCGGGGAAGAAGGCGGCGCGGCCGTCGCCGACGTTCTCTTCGGCGCTGCGGATCCCGGCGGACGTCTCCCGGTCTCCATGCCGCGGTCCGCCGGCCAGATGCCGTTGTTTCACAACCACAAACCCTCAGGCGGAAGAAGCAATGTGCGCGGCAACTACGTGGACTCCCTCGCGACGCCGCTCTACTCGTTCGGGTATGGACTCTCGTACACCACGTTCGAGTATCACGACCTTACGCTCAGCGCGCGCGAGTTGGCACCTACGGAGACTGTTGACGTTGGCATTCGCATCACGAATACGGGCAGCCGCCAAGGAGACGAGGTGGTCCAGCTCTACGTCCACGACACCGTTGCGAGCATGACACGCCCAATTCGCCAGCTCGCCGGTTTCGCGAGAGTGCGTCTCCGGCCTGGAGAGACACGCACCGCAACGTTCCACGTCGACCTCACGCAGGTCGCCTTCTACGATGAAGCCATGCAGCTGAAGATCGAGGCAGGCGAAATTCGCGTCCTGGTCGGAGCTGCTTCGTACGACATTCGCGAACGTGGCTCCTTCATCATCAAGGAAGACCGGATTATCAGCCGAGCAGACGTGAAGCCGACAGCGGTCGACATTCGATAAGGCCACAAGAGAGGCAATGATGCCCGCGCTCCCAGGACTATGTTCCAACGCCGCAGGACAAATTCACGTTCGGACTCGGGCTGTCGGCAATCGCGGCAAGGCCCCGTTCGGATTCGAAGTGCGCGAAGCGCTCGACCCCGTCCACACGGTGCACAAGCTCGCGCAGCTCGGCGCATACGGTGTGAACTTTCACAACGATGACCTCGTTCCATTCGGGTCGACGCTGGCCGAACGCGATGCGATCGTCACGCGGTTTCGGCGCGCGCTTGATGACACAGGCATGAAGGTGCCCATGGCAACCACAAACCTGTTTGCCCATCCCGTCTTCAAGGACGGCGCGTTTGTCGCCAACGACCCCTCCGTTAGGCGGTACGCGCTCAAGAAGACGCTCGATGCGATCGATCTCGGCGTTGAACTCGGCGCCCAGATCTACGTGATGTGGGGCGGCCGCGAAGGGATGGAATGCGACGCGGCCAAGGACGTTCGAACTGCTCTCGACCGATACGCCGAAGCCTGCAACAGGCGCTGCGAACGGCGCTTGCGCAGGCCGGCCGCTATGACGTTGCGGCGATTGCGGTCGCCGGACAGCAGCACGGACTCGTTGCTCTCGACGAGGAAGGTTGAGCGCTGCGACCGGCCAAGCTCTGGAACCACACCGAGTCCGCGGAAGACGCTGCGGGTCTGGTCGCGCGAATCGGGCCGAACGCCTGGGCAGAACGCTGCGGCAGCGTTCCGGTTGCTGCATTCACGATCTCGAAAGCTCGCTTGGCTGAAGCGCTGTGAACCGGACGCGTTCTCGCGTCTCCATCACGTCCTGTTGCCGCATGACTGGCTCACCTATCAGATGACGGCGGGATGTACGACGGACCGCGGCGACGCGTCGGGCACCGGCTACTGGTCTGGGATCGACGACCAATGGCGCTTCGACCTTCTATCCCTCGTGGATGCATCCCGCGATTGGACGAACACGCTGCCGGTCGTGCGCCAGGCTGACGAGCCGGCGGGCACCATTACTCGTGCCGCCGCCAAGCACCTTCGATTGTCCGCAGGGATACTGGTGGTGCCCGGTACGGGCGACAACATGGCTGCCGCGCTCGGCCTTGGTGTAAATGCAGAGTCCTGTTTTGTCCCATCGCGTCACGCGGCAGCGTGACGCTGCGTTAGCTCCTTCGCGCGCGAAGCGAACGCATTTGGCCTCAGAATGCGGCGAGTCGGACGTCATTCAGGAAATTTCGGGTCGATCTGGGGTCGACCCACAGCTTGCCAAGTGGGCTCATGAGTGCGTAGACGAGTGGAAATCATATTCAAACTGGTGCCGAAGGTGGGAGTCGAACCCACATGACCGTTACCGGCCAACGGTTTTTGAGACCGTGCCGTTTCGTACACCGCCGTCCGCGGCCGTCCTCACACGATCGAAAATCGATGAGTCCTTTCCACATCTATACGCACTCGTCCGTAGATGTCCGCCCGGGTTGCTGTCAGCGATGATGGCGTGGCTGTCGATCCGATTCACCAACCAACCGCAGCGCTGGGCGATCGCACCGGCGGCACTTATGGCGTTCGCTGCCGTGTTCTTGCTCGCCTGGCCCGGCTCCGTCAAGCACGACAGTGTCAATTGGATCTGGCCACCCGTACTGTTGGTGCTGGTCGTCTGGATGGTGATCCGTATCCGTCAGGATCTTCACAGCCGGACTGCAGCCGTGCTCTTGTATCCGCTGTTCGCCGTGCTGGCGCTCGCCGCCATCGGCGGTGCGTACGAGATCGCGCGGGAGCGGATCGACGACGGCAAATACGACATGCCGGGACAGTTAGTGGACGTTGGCGATCATCGTCTGCACTTGCACTGCACCGGCTCCGGAACTCCGGCCGTGATCCTTGAGGCGGGCCTGGGCGAGCCTTCGACAATGATGGAGGGCTGGATAGCGCCCGACGTGGCCAAAGACACCCGCGTATGTGCTTACGATCGGGCGGGCCGCGGCTGGAGCGAGGACGCTTCCGGGCCGCAGGACGGCGTCGCGGTCGCAACCGACTTGCATACGTTACTGCACAACGGAGGTATCGAAGGTCCGTACGTGCTTGCCGGTCATTCGGCGGGCGGTGCGTACGTCCAAAACTTCGCGAACCTGTACCCGGATGAGGTTGCGGGCGTTGTGCTTCTCGATTCCATGAGTCCGAACCAGTACGAAGGCGTGCCCAGCTGGCCGGGGTTCTATCGGATGTGGGTTCGTGCCTCCGCGCTGGCGCCGTCGCTGTCGCGCCTCGGCACACTGCGTGTGGTCGAGCAGTTCAGCTTCGGCACGCTTCCTTCTGAGCAAAGGAACAAGGAGCGCGCATTCTGGTCAACGGCGCGACACTGGCGCAGCCAGCGTGACGAGTTTCATACCCTCAAGACCACACTGCGAGAAGCTCGGGAACTGAAGACCCTGGGCGCTAAGCCCTTGATCGTTGTCACTGCGGTGAAAGGTGCAGAGGACGGATGGATGCCACTCCAGGACGACCTCGCCAAGCTTTCGACGAATAGCGTCCATCGCGTGCTGGCGGACGCGGACCACGCCAGCCTGACAGAGGAAGAAGGCGCCGCAACGAAGTCGGCGCAGGCGATACGCGACGTTGTCCTATCGGTCCGAACAACGAAGCCACTCGTACAGTGATCTGGACAAGGGCACGTGACGCCCGGGGTCGGCAAGTCACGACCGCTGCATCTGCGGAGATCAGCGGCGACCCGCTACGCGTCCGACGATGAGCATTTGGATACCCGTAATCACCTTTC
>JBBQVO010000142.1:0-8988 GCA_038211505.1 Dehalococcoidia bacterium
GACCTGCAGCCTGACGGCAGCCCGAAGCTGATCGTCAGCGACATCCCGCTGCAAGGTCCACTACAGACCGATCGTCCCGAGGTCTACTTCGGCGAAGAGCCCGATCGCCACATCATCGTCGATAGCAACGACCCGGAGTTCACGCCACTCGGCGGCGATACGAACGTCGAGACGCGGTTCGAGGGCTCCGGCGGCGTCAAGCTCAGCAACATCTTCCGCCGCTTCGTCTACGCCTGGGAGATGGGCGATCGCAACATCCTCATCTCAGGCGCGCTCAACAGCAACAGTCGCCTCATCTACCGACGCAACATTCAGCAGCGCATCCGCGAGATCGCGCCGTTCCTGCGCCTCGACGCCGATCCGTATCTGATCACCGACCAGAGTGGCATGTACTACATGCAGGATGCCTACACGACGACCGACGCCATCCCCTACGCGCATCGCGCCGAAAGCATCAACTACATCCGCAACAGCGTCAAGGTCGTGGTGAACGCCTACTCCGGCGAGACGAACTTCTACGCCATCGAGCCGGACGAGCCGCTGCTGAAGGCGTACTCCGCCGTGTTCCCGAACCTCTTCAAGCCGATCGATCAGATGCCGGAAGCCCTGCGCCAACACATCCGCTACCCGGAAGATCTCTTCCGCCTGCAGTCCGAGCAGTACCTGCGCTATCACATCAAGGACGCGCTCCAGTTCTACCAGCAAGAGGATCAGTGGGATGTGCCGACGGAGGCGTTCGGCACAGGCGAGCAGCCCGTGCGGCCGTACTACGTCATCGCACGGTTGCCGGGTGCGACTCAGGAAGAGTTCATGCTGATCCTGCCGTTCGTGCCGCGCAGCCGGACGAACGCGATCGCCTGGCTGGCGGCGCGTTCCGACGGCGCCGACTATGGAAAGCTCGTCGCGTTCCGCTTCCCGTCGAGCCTCAGCGTGCCGGGACCGACGCAGGTGGAGCGTCGCATCGACTCCGACGGCCGCGTCTCGCAGCAACTGACGCTGTGGAACCAGTCCGGATCCAAGGTAATCCGCGGCAACTTGCTGATGATCCCGATCGGCAACGCGAACATGTTTTTCGAGCCGCTATATCTCGCCGCGAGCGGCGGCGCGAATACGATCCCGCAGCTCAAGCGCGTCGTTGTCGTCAACGGCGATCGCATCGCCATGGAGCCGACGCTCTCGCGCGCGATCGACGTACTGTTCGGCCGCGCTTCGCCGTCCGGGCTTGATAGCTCCGGCGCACCTGCGGCGGGCTCGTCACCCACGCCGGGTGCATCAACGCCCGCGCCGAGCGGGGCAACGCCGTCGTCGGGCGCAACCAGCGCAGCAACATCGGCGGCTACGGCGCCCGCGATCCAGCCGTCGCCGGCCCCGACGGCCGCGGCGATCGGCGGCGACGCCGCGACGCTCGTCACGCAGGCGCGCCAGTCATACGATCGCGCGCAGACGCTGCTGCGTAACGGCGACTTCGCCGGCTACGGCACCGAGATCGCGCGCCTCAACGACATCCTCAACCGCCTGCAGCAGCTCACAGGCACACCCGTCGCGACGCCGTAGATCGTTCCGCTCGCGCATCAGGAGTGACTCCGTGACCGAGATCAATTCGCTCGAAGGAAAGGTCGCGCTCGTTACCGGCGGCAGTCGCGGGCTCGGCAGGGCGATGGTGCTCGGTTTCGCGCACGCCGGCGCGGACGTCGTGATCACCAGCCGCAAGCTCGATTCGTGCCAGCAGCTGGCGGCCGAGATCGAATCGCAGACCGGACATCAGGCGCTGCCGTTCGCGACGCACGTCGGGCGCTGGGCAGAGATCGACGCGCTCGTCGACGCGGCGTACGCGCGCTTTGGCCGCGTCGACGTACTGGTGAACAACGCCGGCATGTCGCCGATGTACCCGCGCCCGGTCGATGTGACGGAAGAACTCTGGGACAAGGTGATCGGCGTCAACCTCAAAGGGCCGTTCCGCCTGACGTCGCTGATCGGCACGCGGATGGCGGCCGGCGACGGCGGATCGATCATCAATATCAGCAGCACGGCCGCCATCCGGCCCGGCCCGAATGTCATCCCCTACGCAGCCGCGAAGGCCGGCGTCAACGCGATGACGGAAGCGTTCGCGCACGCCTTCGGCCCGAAGGTGCGCGTCAACTGCATCATGCCCGGCCCGTTCCTCACCGACATCTCGCACGCCTGGGACATGGACGCCTTCAACCGGCAAGCGCAGCACTTCGCCCTGCGCCGCGGCGGCGATCCCGACGAGGTCGTCGGCGCCGCCCTCTACTTCGCCAGCGACGCCTCATCATTCACCACCGGCTCGATCTTGAAGATCGACGGCGGCAGCGGCGTATAGCCTGCCGAAGCTTCGTGTTCGCCGCTGCTATGCCTCCAGCCGCACGGACCGCACTCACACGCTACGCCCAGAATCGATCGACCATCGCCTGATCCTCGAAGTGCGACCACACCTCGACGCAGCGCCCGCCAGCGAGACACCAGACGCCGCACACCACCTGATCGAGCATGATGCCGTTGCGCTGCGCCCGATACCGCTCGAACGTGATGGCGAATACGTCGTTCGCGATGACATCGAGGATCTCGCTCGGCCAGGTGCGCTCCATCGTGCGGCCGTACGCGCGGCCGCGCCCCATCAGCTCGTCGATGCCGCGCGTCTCGCCGCCGCCGAGATGCCGTCCCGGTAGGTGATACACGACATCGTCCGAGAGGAAGCTCACCATCGGCGACACGACGCCGGTCAGCCACTTCGCGTACACGTCGCGGATGCGGATGGCGTTCGGATGATCAGACGTCGTCGGCGTCATCGCGCGCGCTCCTCCGTGAGGGTGCGAATGCCGGATGATCTTCGATGATGCGACGTCTCAGCGCACGCGCGGCGCATGCAGCGCGCCGCTGGCGATCGGCTCATCGATGTAGAGATCGCCGTTGCGGATCTTGATGTTGAAGCCGCATTCGGGGTTGGTGCAGGCCCACGCTTTGAAGTGAATCGCCGCGCCCTGGCTGCCGAAGTCGGAGAGCGGAACCAGATCGCCCTCTTTGCATTTCTGGCACCTCGGTAAACTCGAGATGTACATCATGTGACCGCCCCCTCGCCCAACCGCTCGTCGCCGACCCACCTGGCCCGCCCACGCTCGCCCAAACAGGCGCTGTTCAAGCGCCCGCTAAAGTGCCGCGAGTATAGCAGCGACGATTTAACAATTGCAACGAGTTAAGTTGACATGGCGGGTGGGTCGCGTGCCGTGGGTGGCGCGCCGTGGGTGGGCCGAGGTCATCGAGCCGTTGGATCGGCCGGCGGCGATTGGCTCGTGAGCTCGAACGTCAACTGTCGTCGCCGGCTTCGTCCGTGAGCGCGCGGGCGTCGATGACGGCGACGGTATGGCCTTCGGGCGAGGCGGCGACGAATCCCGCCCCCGTCGCCCAGCGCAGCTCGCGCACCTGGCAGCCGAGGCCGAGGAAGTGCTCGGCCGCCACCGTCACATCGGGTGTGCTGAAGAGCAGGTACGGCGGCGTCCCCGATTCCGCGCCCGAGACATCGATGGCCAGCGTCGTGCCCTCGCTCAGCGCGTAGAACCGCAGCGTCCCGTCTTCGGCCCCCAGTTCAAGCCCCAGCGTATGCTCGAAGAAGTGCGTCGCCTCTTCGACCTCACCGACCGAATATGTGATCACGCCCTCGAAGTTGAGCGGCGGCCGCGGATGTTCATCGTGCTGTTGCATCAGCGAAGAATACCATCGCCGCCGCGCGCGTTCGCTTGCGCGAGGATGACGCATGCGCCTGAGAGCTGTGGCCACGTAGCATAGGCGCCCTCGCCTGTGCGTCCCGCAAAGCGGGACGGACGCGGCACGCTCGCGCGTCGCTGACACTCATCGCGTGCGAGACCGATGCTCGAAGGGCGCGTCGCACGGCCACGTCACGCGTCGAGGACTTCGCGGCCTTTGTCGCGCGCCGGATCGTTCGTCGGCAGCACATCGTCGACCCAGCCGCCCGCCTTCCATGCCGGCACCGGCGTCGCGCATTCCGACTTCGGCACGAACTTCGATCGCTCGACCAGCTGCATCTTGTGGATGTAGCGCGGGCAGTTCGGGAACACCTCTCGCGCCTTGACGCGGACGATGAATTGCGCCTCTGGATACTCCGCCATCAGCGGATCCTCCGCGTCGATCGTTGCCTCGCCATTGAGCCGCATCCGCCACTGGTTCTGAAAATCGATGAACAGCATGCCGACTTGCTTCGTCTTGAGAACGTTGCCCATCGAGAGATACATGCCGTTGCCGTCGTAGTTCGGGAAGGCGATCGTCGTCTCATCGACGACGCGCACGAAGCCGGGCTCACCGCCCTTGTACGAGCAGTTGGCGTGACCTTGCTCATCGACGGTCGCCAGAAAGAACATGTCCATCCGCTCAATGAACTGCCTATCGCGCTCGTCGATGCGATCCTTCGTGATCTCGGCGACGCGCTCGGCCAGCCGTCGCGTGTCGAACTGATCCTGCAACTGCCGGCTGCCATCGTGAAACATCTCGGTCATGGTGTTGCCTCCGTATGAGAGTCACCGTAGGACGGGCGGTGCGCGATGTCAACGGAGATTCGGCGGCAGACAGCAAACAGCGAACAGCGAACAGCAAACAGCAAAGAGACGCCGGCCGTGAAGGCGTCGGCGGTTATCACGAGGCGGACGGGCCGCGGAGCCCGAAACTACCCGTGCGCCTCCGCGTACGAGTGCGCGGGCGCGGATGCGCCGCCGCTCTGGCCGACGAAGTGGCCGAAGACGGCCCACAGCAGGATGCCGAAGGCGAACATCTGGAAGTCACCGAACCAGAGGACGATGCGCAGCGTCTGCCAGTCGATGTAGTGCTGGCCCGTCGCCATCGTCACGTCGGACATCGTCACGAGCGTCACCGGCGCGGCGATGCGCGCGATGCCGGCGAGCAGCGCCCAGAATGCCGCCCAGCGTGTACTGCCCTCGGAGTCGAGCAGCCAGATCCCCGCGCCGAGGTTCAGCAGGTAGACGACGATCGACGCGAGGAACGTATCTCGCAGCACCCAGTTGTTGCCGTAGGCGAGTCCGAGCTCCGTGCCGCCGTGCGTCTCCATGCCGTGCTGAAAGTAGATCGCGACGGGCACGGTGATTACGGACGAGATGGCGAGCCACAGAAACGGCATGTACCAGCGGTGAAGAAAGTCCCATGTCATAGCGGGAGCATCGTACGCCTGGGTGCCAGCACCGTGTATCAGGAAGAACCCTCGGTTTTGGCCACCAATGTAGCGCGGGCTTTCCAGCCCGCGCGGGTCGCCGAGCAAGACAGTCGCTCACGAGAAGCGCATCTTCCGCCCGGTCGCAATCAACCACCCGCCTACTCATTAACGACTAACGACTAACCCCCAAACGATCGTAGACTGTCAGCACTGACAGAATCCCCGTTCAGAGAAGAAGGAGCACCCGATGCTACAGACCAGACTTCACTCGCTCATGTCCCGCGGCTTGCGGATTATCGATCGCGTCTCCGCGCCCGGGCAGGCCGACGCGCATTGCGACATCCCCTGCGGCATCTACGACCCGCATCTGATGCAGATCGCCGCGCTCACCGTCATCCGCATGAACCAGCTGATCGACGGCCTCAAGACCGACGACGTTGCGCGAGACAACTCCTTCACCCGCTACGTGCACGTCAAGGAAGAGCACGCCGAACTGGCGAAGCGCGAAGCCCGCATCATCTTCGGCGACTACTTCAAGCCCGAACACTCGGAGAAGTACCCGGATCTCGGCGGCACGGCCTGGGACATCCTCAAGGTCGGCGGCAAGTGCAAGCAGGAAGTCAACATGGAGGCGGCGCAGCAACTGCTGACGCTGACGCATCGCTTCGCCGAGATCTTCTGGGACTCGAAGGGCGTCGCCACCAAGAAGCAGCCCTCGAATCAAGCCGTCGGCGGCGAACTCGTCGTCCCGGCGTAATCGCTGCGCATCAAGATGAAGACTGACACGCGAGCGACGGCGGCGGGCACGGATCATCGCGCCCGCGGCCGAAGCTCGCGTGCCTTCGCGTTGCTGACGCTCATCGCCGCGCCGCTCGGAGGCGTCGCCGCCGGCTGGTGGCTCGGATCGCGACTGCCGGTCGTGCGGTACATCGTCGATGGCGAGAGCATGGAGCCCGCTTACGTCGCGGGCGATCGGGTGCTCGTCAACCGCTGGTCGTACCGCCCCGGCCGCGCGCCTGCGATTGGCGACGTCGTCGTCCTCAACGACCCCGAGCGTCACGGGCATTACCTCATCAAGCGCATCGCCGCTCTGCCCGTGCTCGACGATGCCTCGTCGTCGCAGATCTACGTCCTCGGCGACAACGCCGCCCGCAGCCACGACTCCCGCGCTTTCGGCCCGCTGCCCGCCAGCGCCATCGTCGGCCGCGCCTGGCTGAAGTACTAAGGTGGGTTCGGTTCTGGGTTCTGGGTCGTGGGATGTTTGTCACGCAGCGCGGGCGTTTCAGCCCGCGCCGGTTCGCGACGACACGGCGCCATCAACCTCCGCAGCGGCGCGTAATTCTCTCCCCAGAGCGCACTTTCTCTCCTTGAGAGCCCCGTTCGCGCGACTGATTCCACTTCGAAGCGGCGAGAATCGCATCTCACATGTAGCCCGGGCTTTCCAGCCCGGGCGCGGGATTGCACCTGACCCTGCGGACCGGCGATCAGTCCCCGACAAGTTCCCACACCGGAGCGGGAACTTTTCCCCACGCGCATGCGTCTTTCCTGCAAACCCCGCTTTGTTGGGACGACCATGCAGGAGGACGAACGATGATCAGCTCTCTCAAGAATCACCGATGGTTGGTCGCGACCGCGCTCGTCGCGGCGGTGGCGCTCGCGGCGGCGTGCGGCGGGTCGACAAGCAAATTACCCGCCGCGGGCAGCGCCCCGCGCAACAGCGGCGGCGGCAGCTCGACGGAGCTGCAATCCAGCGCGCCGCCGCCGAGCGACGCGGCGAAGGGCGGCGTCAAGTCCAGCAGCGCGCCGACCGGCGATGTCGTCACAGGCGGCGCCGGCAGTACAGGGACCGCCGACGGTGGCGCGTCACCCGATCAGCTGCCGCCGCAGCTCGATCGGAAGATCATTCAGACTGCGACGCTCTCGATCGAGTCCGGCGAAGTCTCGAAGAAGTTTGAGGATGCCGGTAACATCGCTGCGGCGGCCGGCGGATTCGTGTCGAGCTCGTCGTTCGGCAACTCAGGCGATCGGCAGACGGCGTCGGTCACGATCCGCGTGCCTGGCAACGCCTACCAGCGCGTGCTTGGCGATCTTCGCAAGCTCGGCGATGTGAAGTCGGAGGACTCCGGCGCCAACGACGTCACCGAGCAGTACACCGATCTCGCGTCGCGCCTGCGCAACCTGCAGGCGACGGAAGCCCGCTACAGCGAGTTCTTGGGGAAGGCGCAGAACATCACCGAAGTGCTGACGGTGCAGGATCGCCTGAACTCGACGCGCGGTGAGATCGAACAGGTGCAGGGCCGCATCAACCTGCTCGATCACCAGACCGACATGGCGACGATCACGCTGCACCTCGATCCGCCGCCGATCGCCAAGGCGGAGCCGCCGAAGCCCGCCGGTTCGCGCAGCCCGTTCACCGTCGCCGCTGATTCGTTCCAGGCATCGCTCGCGGTGCTGCTCGGCCTCGCGACGGTCGCGCTCGCGGTGGCGGCGTTCTCGTGGTGGCTCGTGCCGGTCGGCGCCGTCGCCGCATACGTCGCCCGCCGCCAGCAACGCGCGATGCAGAACAACCGGCAAGCACCACCGCCGCCGCCCGCCGCTCCGATCGCGCCCACGGCGTAACACAGCTACCAGAACGCAAGAAGGAGAGTGGACGAATCGGCGTCCTCTCTCCTCATTTTCCTCACGCTTGATCGAACCGGCAAACAAGAATAAGTCGTCGAGCGCTCCAACCGACCCCTTCGTGCTCTTCGTGGTTAACCCGTCACTCCTCCTCGTCGTACAGCCCATCGAAATCGAAGCGCACATCGAGCACGCTAAGCCCCTCTGCGGCGAGCGCACGGCGTAACGCGATCGCGTCGGCGTCCGACGAGCAGTAGAAGGCGAGGGCGCCGCCGCCGCCGGCGCCGCAAGCTTTGCCGGCCGACGCGCCGTGCTTCATCGCTAGATCAACGATCGCATCGATGCCGTCGTTGGTGACGCTCCCGTGCAGGCGCTTCTGCTGCAGCCAGTTCTCGTTGATGACGTGTCGGATGCCGCCAAAGTCGCTGCCGGCGATCGCGTCACGCATCGCTTTCCCGTACTGCTTGAGCGCCAGCAGCGCGCCCGTGACGTCGTCGTCGTGGCGCGCGTATGCTGCCCACACCGCGTCGTGGATCTCGCCCGACAGCCGGGAGACGCCGCTATCAACGAGCACGAGCCGGCTTTCGAGCGCCGCCAGATGCGACTCCGGCATCGTCAACCGCTCGATGCGCACGGGACCGCCGGCCGCGGTCGCGCGCGTGAACGTCATGTAGCTGAGGCCGCCGTAGCAGGCGGCGTACTGATCCTGGCGTCCGCCGGCGACACCCGCTGCCGTCTCCGCCGCATACGCCGCCTAGGCGATCTCGTCGAGATCGGCGTCTGCATTGCGCAGCGCTTCCGTCAGCACGTGCTCCGCCGCCGACGATCCGAGGCCGCCGCATGTTGTGTCGCGCTCGATGTTCACGCGATCGCCGTCGAGCGATCCGCGCACGTGCGTCGCGATGGCGACGTTGACGACGGCGCCGCCCTCGTCGTCGGCGAACGCAGGCACGTCCGTCCATCCGCCGGCCAGGTCGATGCGAAGGGGAGCTCGCGCGCGTCGGGTCATATGCGGATTGTCGCGCCTATCGCCGCCCGAGTCGATAGTCCGCCCGAGATCTGAAGTCTCCGCCGCCGTTGACGTTATAGTGTCTTCAAGACACTATTTGTGCGCATCGTCACGAACGCATACGGAGGCGCATCATGGTCACCGAAGACGTCCGCGATCGAGTCAC
>JBBQVO010000143.1:0-8903 GCA_038211505.1 Dehalococcoidia bacterium
AATGCGCCCGGCACCGAAGACTTCTCCACGCCGACTTATACGACGCCCGCTGGAGCCACGTCGTTCACGACGCCACCGCTCCCCACCGATAAGAGCTTCTACTTCGTCGTCCGTGCGAGGGATCAGGCTGGCAACCGTGACTCGAACATAGTCGAGCGCGAAGGCCAGAACCTGTGCCTCTAACAACCTCCGTTCGGAGTTTTCGCTTCGGGGCAGCGAGCGTGGGCAGCTGAGCCGCAGGAACCGTCGTTCGCCGGTGCGCGGCGCCATCGGAATCACTGACCTTCGGACGAACTCCAACGCCGGCAGTTGCGACTGGCCGCCTGACGCAGCCACCATTGTGCCATGGTGTTGGCCAGGCGGCGAAACCACCGCGTCTCGGTACTGCCTCACGGATGTGGCACGAAGGCTGACTCCGCCCGGCGTTGACCCATGAAGTCGGGTACTACGCAGCGAGTCCCTCGCGGTGATCTTCAAGCATGTGGTCAATCGCCGCCGCTGCCACCGGCCGTGAGAAGAGGAATCCTTGGACGCAATCGCAGTCCAGTCGCCGGAGCTCCGTCGCTTGTGCCTGTCGTTCAATTCCCTCCGCTACCACTTCAAGATGCAACGTCCTGGCGAGGTCGATCATTGCGCGGGTTAGCTCTAGCTTGCTGCCTGCCGCGTCGATGCCATCGACGAACGACTTGTCGATCTTCAGAATATCGAACGGGTAGCGGGCTAAATAGCTGAGTGAAGAATAACCCGTACCGAAGTCATCGATCGCGAGCCGGAGGCCAAGGCGCTTCAAGTTGTTGAGGACTGGAAGCATCGTCTCGACGTCCTCCATCATCACGCTCTCGGTGACTTCGAGCACAAGGTTCGACGGGTCAACGAGCGTCTCCCGCAGGACATCTGCGACCTCGTCAACAAACGTCGTCTGCTGCAACTGGCGCACAGACACGTTCACGTTCATCGTCAGATTCGTGGCGGCATGGCGCCCTGCCCACTGCTTCGCCTGGCGGCAAGCGGAGACCAGGACCCAGCGACCGAGGGACGATATCAACCCGGACTCCTCCGCAAGAGCGATGAAATCCGCCGGCATGATGAGGCCGCGGGTCGGGTGTTGCCATCGAACCAACGCTTCAACACCGCTCAACTCGCCTGTCGCGAGGCGGAACGTGGGCTGATACTCGAGAAATAGCTCTGATCCGTCGAGTGCGAGCTGCAGGTCGGCCATCAGTGCAAGCCGCTTCGACATCGCCTCGTGCATGCTCGCGTCGTAGACCTCGCACCGACCCTTTCCGCGCGTCTTGGCGACGTACATCGCCACATCGGCATTGTGGACGAGCTCGGTACCGCCCTCGCCGCCCGCGCGCGCCACGCCGATGCTCGCGCCGATGATGACGTGAGTTCCGTCCAGCGCAACCGGCCGCCGCAACTCCTCGATAATGTGATCGGCGAGTGAGATGACGGCCTCCGTCGTCGTCTCGTTTTCAACGAGGACCGCAAACTCATCGCCACCGAAGCGGGCAACCGTGTCGCCAATGCGGAGACAAGTGCGTAGACGATTGGCCACCTCGACCAGAGCACGGTCGCCGGCGGCGTGGCCCAGACTGTCGTTTATCGACTTGAAGTTATCGAGGTCGATGAACAGCACGGTAGCGTGAGGCGTCTCGGCGCTCCGTTCTAGGGCGTGCTCAAGCCGATCGGTGAATCGGGCTCGGTTCGCCAAACCGGTCAGGGCATCCTGAAACGCTTGGTCACGCAGTTGCTGTTCGAGCAGTCTCCGCTCACTCACGTCACGCGTGTTCAGGACGAATCCGCTGACCGCGGGGTCGGCAGTGCAGTCGCTGCCCGTGATCTCGCACGTCCTCCAGGTGCCATCGCGGTGTCGAAGCCTGGCTTCGCACGCGACGGCGCCGTCCTTCTTGGCGGTCGTTTGCGATAGGAAGGCAACAAGAATCGCACGATCGTTAGGATGGACCAATTCGGAGAACCTTCGACCCACAACGTCAGAGGGCTCGTAGCCGAGAGTGCCTTCGATCGACGGACTCTGGTACACGACCGCAGTGTCGCTCCGGATCACCGTGATTAAGTCGGACGCGTTCTGTACAAGAGATCGGAAGCGCTCCTCGCTCTCCCTAAGGTTCGACTCCATCTCCACACGGCCCGTGACGTCGCGAGAGTTATGCACGATGCCATGGATGGCCGGATCATCCAGGAGGTTGGTTCCGACCATCTCCAGATACCGGTACGAACCGTCGGCGTGCCGCGCGCGAAGCTCGATCGCCGGATGATCGCCCGGCTCGCTTGCGACCCGAGCGAGGGACTCTGCGGCGCGTGCGCGGTCGTCCGGGTGAATGAGTCCGATAACGCTGATGCCGATCCAGTCGTCGTGCGAATACCCCATGATGCGTTCAAAGGAAGGACTCGCGTAGATGGCGCTACCGGCAGCGTCGACGATCGTGACTATGTCGGACGCGTGCCGTACCAGTGCGCGGAACCGTTCTGCGCTCGCGATGATGGTAGCGTTTGCTGCCTCCAGTTCGCTCGTGCGCGACTCGAGATTCCGCGAAAGGTACGCGCTCAACTCGTCTGACCGCCGGATCAGTGCTTCCGTCATGCGATTGACGTCCGCGCCGACGTGGGCGAGCTCGCGAGGTCCGCTCTCTGCCACGCGTGCCGATAGGTCACCACCGGCGATAGCGAGCGTGGCCACACTCACTTTCTCCAGCGGACGGACAAGCCAACGGATAGTTGCAAGCCCCAGTAGGACGAGCAGTAAGGCCCAGGCCACGGCGATGCCCAGGGAGTACGTGAGCGTGCGTCGCTGCGCGACGGCATCGGCCTGTTGATTTCTCGCGAGCTCGTCGCGTTCGCTGATCACCGTCTGCTGAATGTCCAGTGTGAACTTCGACGCCACTTCGATGAGGCGTGTCTCACCAATGATCGCCAAGGCACCTGCGATGTCGTTTTGTTCAGCGGCTCGAAGAACCCGCTTTTGCGCGTCCAGTACGACCGCGTAACTGCTCAACAGCGCCCGGGCGCGGACCGACTCTTCGTCATCGATCTGAGGCGCCGCTGCCGCGGCGGCGCTGAGCGATTCAGAAACGTTCACGCTCGCGAGGTTGAACGCGTCGGCATACGAGGAATCACGGATGATGTAGTACGTGGCGAGGTCTGAGCCGAGCGTGGAGAAAGCGATCTGCGCATCTTCGTACCGCGCGATCTGCGCGATCTGGAAATTTACGCGGGCGTTCGTTTGCGAACGATTGTGAGCGCCGAGATAAACTACGCACCCAAGGGTCGCCGTCACCGCGATGGCTATCAGCATTGCGGTTAGCGTGACGGTTCTCAAGGACAGGCGAAGCGGTGGCAGGAATACCCTCCAGGGTCGACTCGACCCGTTAAAGAAGTATCGACGGAATGAGTCGAAATAGGCGGCAGGGCACGATATATCAGGAGATCACCTAGAGATCGTTCCCCCAGCGATCGCAATTCCGCCATCGTGTCTGCGCGCTCCCAAGCGGCGGGCAATCAGCCCGACGAGGCAAGACTAGTCGGTGACGGGAACCAGGATGACGAACGCCCATCCGAACGCGGTTGCAGCGGCGCGGAGCGGAGCGGCGAGGGCACGCATTTCCCGGTCGTCGATCCGTGGCGGATCGCCACTTGGCATGATCGTGGTCGCTCGCGCTCGCCACGGTTGACCAAGGAGCCAGTATCGGACTGCCGGATCGTTTCGCAGGTTGCGTAGCCACTGAGCACGTTCGACTCGCAACGTACCGACCACGACAAACCGTCCCACCAGCGTCCCGACGAGTGGTACGCGGCGCGTCAGGCCAGACGTTCGTCCGGTCGTCTCAAGGACAATGAGCCCACTGGGCAGGAGACCCGGCGAGCCGAGTCCTGCCCGCACGAGGGGTTCGACAACCTTGTTCAGCGTGTCGAAGAACACCGCATCGAATCGGGCGGGGGTCAGACGGTGCATGCCAGAAGTCGGACCAGGAACGCCAGTGCACATGTCACAGTCTACGCGGCGCGGCGTGCGGCTGTGCCTTGTTGCGGCAAGGCGCGCTTTTGCTGCAGACGCGCCAGGGCGTCAACGACCGTCTGACTAAATTGCTTGCCTTTGTAGTGCACAATCTCCATCACGGCCGCCATGGCGGGACGCGAGGCGCGCTAGGGTCGATGGCTTGTCATCGCATCGTAGGCGTCGGCCACGGTGACGATCGCGACGCGCTCCGGTATCTGCTCGCCGATCAGACGATAGCCGCTCCCGTCCCAACTCTCGTGATGCCAACGCGCGACCTGACCAGCCAGCTCGAACCCCTGTCGCCCCGCCAAGAACTCGGCTCCCCAAACGCTGTGTCGTTTGAGTTGCTCCCAGACCTTCGCCATCTCGAAGTCGTCTCGCTCACAGCGCATGCGGTTGGAGAGGATGTTGTCGGGCACGCTGATCTTCCCGATGTCTCGAACGTTGAGGTCCCCGTCTCGGCGCAAGGACTGGGATGCAGCGTGCCGATGCTCCACGCCCGCTTTCAGCCGATGGACAGTGATTCGCATGAGCTGCGCGAACTCCAACACCATTGCGGGAAGCGCGTCTTTGCCAGCGGACACCACAACGCGATGCAGCGAACGCGCTTCGGCTGAAGCGGCGAACGCCGCCACGACCTAGCAGCCGTCGTTGTCTCCCAGAAGATGCGGTGCGTCTATTCCGAGATGATCGAGCAGAGACCGCAGGTCGTTCTCTTGTCCCTTGAGCGAGCACTGGCAAACGCTGCGCGCGTTCTGGAGCTTACGGCGTACGCCGTCGGCGGCGTCTGCCCGTTTTATCTTCCGGCGCCGCTCCGCGTGATCGTGGACGAGAGTCTGCGGCGATTCGACGTCGTGTGGTCGGCGGGCGGGACGGCGAACGCGATCTTTCCGATCGCGCTGGCGGATCTGGTGCGCTACACGGGTGGAGAGTTCACGGACGTAGCGACATAACGCGATTGACTCGCGCCGATTAGGGCTGATAATAGGAACGGTCCGGCCAGGGCACAAAGGCGGACGGAGTTGAAGAGGAGACCGCAGGATGCCAATGAGGAAGAAGACCCGGCCGATGGGCAAGGTGATGTTGCTGACAGCGATTCTCGCGCTGTTGACGGCGATCCTTGCTTCATGCGGAGGGGGAACGAGCAGTAAGGACAAGACCGCTACAGCAGGGGCGGGCGGCGGCAAGACACCAGCGGCAGGCGCAACGACCGCCGCTACGAAGGCGGCGACGACGGCCGCGGCGTCGAGTGGCGGTACGATCACGGTCAAGAAGGGCGACAAGCTTAAGATCGGTATCAGCACGACGCTGACGACCGACAACGCTCAGCTTGGCATCCCGATCCGTGACGCGGCGTTGCTGGCGCTCAAGACGAAGGCCACGATTAAGGGCTTTACGTTGGAGGGGGACCCGCAAGACGACGGCTGCGCTGGTCCGGCCTCGGTGACAGCGGCGAACAAGCTGATCTCTGATGGGGTGGTGGCTGTGCTGGGTCCGATGTGCTCGGGCGGCACCGTAGCGGCGCAGGACCCCTACGCGGCAGCGAGCATGCTCGTGGTGAGCGGATCTGCGACTGCGGTGAACGTGACGCTCACGTCGAAGAAGGGATTCTTCCGCGTGGCGTGGAACGACTCGACGCAAGGCGGCGAGATGGCGAAGTACGTCTACACGACGCTCGGCAAGAAGAACGCCGTGCTTGTGAACGACCAGAGCGTGTACGGCAAGGGCCTGATGGACGTCTTCAAAGCGTCGTTCACCGCTCTTGGCGGAAAGGTCGTCAGCGAAGAGGCGGTCACAGTAGGCGAGAAGGACTTCGGCCCCACCGTGACAAAGATCAAAGGCGAGACCGCCGACATTGTCGTGTTCGGCGGGTTCATCGCTGAGGGCGCGATCCTTGTGCGGCAGTTGAGCGAAGCAGGCGTGACCGCGACGTTCATGGGCGCCGATGGTATCGCGGATCAGAAGTACATCGACCAGGCTGGCGGCAAGGCCGAGGGCTCGTACGTGAGCCGCGGGCCAAAGCCGACCGACACCACCAAGTACGACGCGTTCGCCGCGGCGTACAAGGCGGAGTACAACAAGGAAGCGGGCCAGTTCGGCGACTATGCTACGGACGGGACGAACGTGATCCTCGCGGCGATCGAATCGGTGGCGGCCGTTGACAGCAGCGGGAACCTCGTGATCGACCGCGACAAGTTGATCGCGGCACTGACGGCGACCGACTACTCCGGCGCCACGGGGGAGATCAAGTTCAACGACAAGGGTGACCGTATCGTCGTCGGCGCGGTGAACGAGATCGACCAGGTGAAGGGCGGGAAGCTCACGCGAATCCAGTAAGAGCGGAGCGTAAGCGTTTGTAGGTATGCCGGGAGGTCGCAATTCTGTGGCCTCCTGGCACTACTTAAGGCAGGAAGGCGCGTGCGTGCAGGAGTGGATCCAGCTCCTCATTGACGGTGTGACGATCGGCGGCGTTTACGCCGTGATCGCGCTTGGGTATACGCTGGTGTACGGCGTCCTGCGCATGATCAACTTCGCCCACGGCGAGTTGTTCATGATGGGTGCCTTCACCGGCTACTTCACACTCACCGCGTTCGAGAATCATTCCAATTTCAACGACTCCCTTCCGGTGTTGACGATCGCCGTGGCGATCGTGATGGGGATGGTCGTCGCGGTGACGTTGGCGCTGTTGATGGAGCGCATCGCGTACAGGCCGCTGCGGAACGCGCCGCGGCTCGCGCCGCTGATTAGCGCTATCGGGGTGTCGATCCTGCTGCGGAACATCATGCTGCGAGTGACGAACGCGCAGGGGAAGGTGTATCCGCAGGTCTTTCCGCGCACGGCGCTGGAGATCGGCGAGATCCGCTTGCTGTACGTGCAGATCTTCCTGCTCGTTCTCTCGGTTTTTTTCCTGGCGTTGCTGTACTTGTTTATCCAGCGGACGAAGGCGGGCGTGGCGATCCGCGCCGTAGCGGAAGATCGCAACACGGCATCGCTGATGGGCATAGACGTGGACCGAACGATCATGACGACGTTTGCAGCGGGCGCGGCGCTCGCGGGTGCGGCGGGCGTGGTGTACGGGATGTTCGTGACGACGGCGACGTCCGACATGGGGTTCATCCCGGGGATCAAGGCGTTCACGGCGGCTGTGCTGGGCGGCATCGGGAGCGTGCCGGGCGCGATGGCTGGCGGATATTTCCTGGGCATCACGGAGGCGTTGAGCACGAAGTTCTTCGGGGCACAATACAAGGACGTTGTGGCGTTCATGCTGCTTGTGGGGGTGCTGATCTTCCGCCCGTGGGGCCTGTTCGGCAAGCGCGACGACAAGCGGGCGTGAGCGATGGCCGCTGACGCGCTCCGCACGCTGGCAACGAAGCTGAGCCCAGCACGATACTGGCAACGCAGCGCTGAGGCGCTGCAGCGGACGCCGCCCGGCGCGTTGGTCGTGCGCTACGGTCAGTTTGTGGTGCTGCCGCTCCTGGCCATCGCGGGCGGGCTGGGGCCATCGTACTTCGGCATCCGGTGGACATTCGCGATCCTGGTCGTCGTCATGTACGTACTGCTTCGATCGCGCAGCGGGCTTTTCGGGCTTGCGTTGCTAGCGTCGATGCTCGTGTACCTCCCGCACCAGATGGACGTGTTCGAGCGCGGCATCATGTTCGACATCGCGCTGTACGCCATGCTGGGGATCGGTCTGAACGTTGTTGTCGGCTTCGCCGGCCTGCTGGACCTCGGGTATGTGGCGTTCTTCGCAAGCGGCGCGTACTTGTACGCGCTGCTCTCAGCGCCGGAGTCCGCGGGCGGATTCGATGTCGGTACCAGCTTCTGGCTCGTATTGCCGATGGCGATGGTGCTTACGGCACTGATGGGCATCGCGTTGGGCGTGCCGGTGCTGCGTCTGCGCGGCGACTACCTGGCTATCGTGACACTTGGGTTCGGCGAGATCATCCGCATCATGATTCGAAATGAAGACGGCGTGACGAACGGCACGTTCGGCGTGTTCTCGATACCGAAGCCGCACTTCGTCGGCCGGGAGTTGAGCGGACCGGTCGAACTGTACTTCGTCGTGCTGTCCGGCTGTTTCATTGCCGCGTTCGCCTCGGAGCGAATCCGAGACTCTCGGGTCGGGCGCGCGTGGGAGGCGATCCGCGAGGACGAGGACGTGGCGGCGGGAATGGGCGTCGACACGACGGTGTACAAGCTGTTGGCGTTCGCTATCGGTGCGGCGATTGGCGGTGCGGGCGGCGTGGTCTACGCAGCGAAACAGACCGCCGTCTTTCCGCAAGACTTCAATCTCGACGTATCAATCAACGTGCTGGCGCTGGTGATCATCGGCGGCATGGGTAACGTGCGCGGCGTGGTGCTGGGGGCGATGCTGCTGATCGGTCTGCCGGAGGTACTGCGCGACGTCAGTGTCGATGTGGGGTTCGTTCACCTGACAAACTTAGGCGCGGACTATCGGCTCGTGATCTTCGGCGCGGCGCTCGTGGCGGTGATGGTGTTGCGGCCGGAAGGTCTGTTGCCGTCGACGAGGCGGGCGGCCGAGTTCGAGCAAGCGGAGCTGCTGGAAGCCGAGACCGGCGTATAGCATGGCGATCCTTTCCGTCCGCAATGTGGCGCTGCGCTTCGAGGGTCTCGTGGCGCTGAACGGCGTAGACATTGAGGTCGAACCGCTCACGATCGTCGGCGTGATCGGGCCGAACGGCGCGGGCAAAACGACGTTCTTCAACCTGCTCACGGGGTTCTACAAACCGACGTCGGGTGAGATCTGGTTCGAGGGGCAGCGCATCGACGGAAAGCCGCTGCACCGGATCGCGCGTGCGGGGATCAGCCGGACATTCCAGAACATTCGCCTCTTCTCCAACATGACGGCGATCGAGAACGTCCT